>CASBQC010000450.1 GCA_949127805.1 Nostocales cyanobacterium PMM_0081 | reverse complement strand
GCGGTATTTTCACGGGTTTGATATTCTTGGCTTTGTAGAAGGTTTCCAAACTATCGCGATCGCCTACAAAACGCCAATGCCACGGCTCATAACTCACACCTTGAGCATTATCCTTGGGAAACGACATCTCAAAGCTGTAACGCGCTGCATTCGCTTCTAACCACTGATAAGCTTTCGTCTTGTCAAAAGTTGTTTGCAGATTAGTTGCTGGTGTTGCCCCGTCGCCAATATCCACAGCGTAACCTGTATGATGTTCGCTATGACCAGGAGGAGCGCTGAGAGCCGCTCGTTGTGCTGGTGTTTGATTCCGCTGGGCACCAACATCAAAAAATAACTGTTCTTGGTCTTTCACTGAGCGAAAGCCGGAAATTGGCACCAAAATTACACCCGCACTCCGCGCTGCTTGCACCATCGCTTCATACTTTTCGGCAGCAGGTTTTCTCATTTTGATGCGTCCATCTCTAGAAATCGGTGCTAATTCTGATTCTGGCGCTTCTGCGTATATCAGATGTCCCAAAACAGTATCAGCATTATCTTGGGGGTTGACAGAAGTGCCAGTTTGTGCATTAGCAGGAGAAGGTTGAGTAGCAGTTTTTTTCGGTGCAGTGAGGAAAAACAAAAAACCACTAATAACAGCCAGTATAATAAATCCTACCACGCCGCCGATCGCTAAAACCATCGGTTGCACGCGGGGCGCCATATTCGGTGTTGCTTCCGGAGTATCGCGTAAAGCTGGCGGAATTTCGTCACCAGACTCAGCAGATGAGTTTTGCGGTTTTTCAGAAAACCCAGGATTATTCAAGGGTCAACTCCTGATGATTGTTGAATCGCCATAACAGATTGTAGACTGGATAAAAATAAACGCGATCGCGAAGATTTATACATTTGGATTTCTAGGCACAATTTTGACAAATATCCTAGAACTATACGTCAAGCTGGTGGGATTAGTCCTGGTAGGATTTATCTTGGGACGCAAGCTACCTGGCTCAGTTCCCACTCGTTTGGCTCAGTTTCTTTTCTGGGTGGGTGTACCGATAGGGATTGTAGCTTTTTTACGAAAAGCTGATTTATCGGGACAGATTTGGATTGCACCAGCGATCGCTTACCTAGCTATTTTACTTGGAGCATTTTTAGCTTGGTTAGGCATCAAAGGTCAAGCCTATTTTACAAATACTATCCTCACTCAACCAACTCAGGGTAGTTTTATTCTGGCGTCAATGGTGGGTAACACAGGTTATCTTGGTTATCCCATCACTTTAGCAATGGTAGGACAAAAATACTTTGCCTGGGCGCTATTCTACGATATGCTGGGGTCACTTTTCGGTGCTTATGCAATTGGAGTAGCGATCGCGGTTCGTTTTGGTGGTGGGGTTAAAAATTATTGGCAAATTACTAAAGCAATTTTCATCAACCCAGCGCTGTGGAGTTTCGGATTTGGTTTGCTGTTTCGGCAGCTTCGGATTCCCCCAGCAGTTGAATTTTTCTTGGATAAATTTGCTTGGAGTACAGTTGCTTTATCTTTAATGTTAATTGGGATGCGATTGAGCAGTCTTAAATCTTGGCGTAGTTTACCACAAGCGGGGATGAGTATAGGAATCAAAATGCTGTTAGTTCCCCTGATTTTGGGCAGTATGCTACCACTTTTTGGGATAACTGGGGCAACAGCACAAGTGATAGTCTTACAAATGGGGATGCCACCGGCTTTCGCTACACTGGTAATTGCGGAAACCTTCAATCTTGATCGCAATCTCGCAGTTACAGCATTGGCAGCCGGGTCTATGGTATTGTTAATTACTCTGCCGATTTGGTTGTGGCTGTTTTGATTGAAAAGTTATGGTAAATGCACCTTAGAAATTAATTTTTAAACGCAGAGGAGCGCGGAGTAAACGCAGAGGGACGCAGAGTTTAATTCATAACGAAAATCTCAAACAAGACTCTGCGTACCTTTGCGCTAACCTTAGCGTTCCTTTGCGTTGAAAAAGGAGTTTATTCATAACTGAAATTCCAGCAACAAAAGACACGCACCTATTTCTTAAACGCACTCCAATCACCGGAAGGGACAAAACTTGCCCAATAATAAGGATGCTCATATCCAGGTGTTTTCAACAACTGCATTTGCGCTTCTCGTAAAGCTTCATGTCTCCCCTTACCAAGTTTCAAATTTTGATAATACTTCACCATTAAATCTTTTGTCCCCTCATCGCTGACTACCCATAAACTTAAGAGTTGACTTTGAGAACCGGCAATTACCAAAGCACGACGCAAACCGTAAAGTCCATCTCCGACTTTCACATCACCCAATCCAGTTTCACAAGCGGAAAGTACTACTAACTGCGTTCCCCGTAAATTTAAACCGGCAACTTCCAAAGCTGTGAGAACACCATCATTGTTATTTGATAAAGCTTTCGTGCGATTGTTAATACCCGCTAAAGCTAAACCCGAACGCAACAATGGATTTTCGAGACGTAGAGACGCGAAATTTCGCGTCTCTACAAAGTCTTGTTGTTGATCGGGAACAAAGAAACCGTGAGTCGCTAAATGTAATATACTCGGAGCTTGAAGTTGTTTAATCACAGCTTCCGTCGCTTGCTTACCAGAAATGATTTTTGTATCTGGGAAAATCTCTTTTATTTTATTTGCTTCTTCTTTAGTGTTGTCAAGTGAGCCAAATTGCAAGGAAGCTAAATCAGCGGAACGTCGATTTTCTGAACCACGCATAGCAGATGCTGTGGCTGTTTGTTGTTGATCGTAGTCGATATTTGCAAATACTACGGGATTAGAACGGCTTTGAGATGGTAATTGAAAGCGTAATAAATCCCGCCCGCTGGTAAGATAAGAAAAGGCATAACGTTGAATTAAATATTTATTTTGCTCGTCTTTAAGCGCTTCAAAAGGAATTAGTGTTAATTGTCCATCTGGTGATAATAGCAAGTGACGTGCATCGCCTAACAGTGGACGAATGGGAGCCATAACTTGCTGATCTAATGTACGAGCGAGTTGCTCAAGCGATTGGGTAGGCTTGTTTGCAGGAGGAGCAACACGATATGTGTAAGGATCGGGTGGTTTTTGTTTTAACGCTGTTCGCAAATCAGCAACAGACTTGTCAATAGTTGCAGCATCTCCTAAATCAACCCACTTTGGTTCACCTGATGAACGCAGCACCGCAGCAGCATAACGCGGTTTACCCCATTTTTCAGCCTGTTTTGCTTTAGCATTAAATGGCTTATACCGCACGATTTCCACTAACGCTGCATCTTTGGGTATCGTAGTTTGAATAGCTGCTAACTCTACTGGCTGGGTTACGGTTCGGAATTCTGCGCTTTTGGTGCTGATAGCTTCTTCTAAGCGTTGTTTTTCTGTTTCTAGTTGCTTAAATTGAGTTTGATATTCAGTTGGGCTTTGTTTTCCTTGTCCCCTGTATACTAAAGTCGATAACTGCTGATTAACATTCAACCAATCATCAAATAATTTTTGTGTTTCTGGTTGATTTGCTAGTTGACTTCGTAGCGTTTGTATGTTGTCTGTAACGGCATCTAGTACAAGCCCTTTCCGACGTAGTACTGTGGTAAGTGCTAACCTTGCGACTGTGGGGTTATTGCCAGCTTTTTGAAGGGATAAGGAAATGATGCGATCGGTTGTCCCTGTAAAGGTTCTGGCGTAGTCTTGCTTTCTCTGCTCTGATCCTACAGCAAAGATGAGTTCAAGATTATGTTCTTGAATTGTTAGCCCACGACGAAAGAAATCAGTGGCACGAGTGATGTCATTTAGTGCTTGGTACAGGGAAGCCAAATTGTTCAGGCTAGTTGCGACATTTGGATGTTCTTTACCTAGTGCTTTCTCTATAATTGCCAGCGATCGCACATACAAAGGTTCCGCTTTTTCATAGTTTCCCTGAGCTTGGTACAGGAAAGCCAAATTATTCAGGGCAGTAGCGACATTAGGATGTTCTTTACCCAGTGCTTTCTCCCGAATTGCTAGCGATCGCACAAACAAAGGTTCAGCTTTTTTATAGTTGCCCTGATCTTGGTACAGTAGTGCCAAATTGTTCAGGGCAGTAGCGACAAGAGGATGTTCTTTACCCAGTACTTTCTCGTCAATTGCCAGCGATCGCACAAACAAAGGTTCAGCTTTTTTATAGTTGCCCTGAGCTTTGTACAGTTGTGCCAAATTGTTCAGGGCAGTAGCGACATTAGGATGTTCTTTACCCAGTGCTTTCTCCCGAATTGCTAGCGATCGCACAAACAAAGGTT
>CASBQC010000449.1 GCA_949127805.1 Nostocales cyanobacterium PMM_0081 | reverse complement strand
GATGTTGGTAACGAAAGTCGCGATGTTGGTAACGAAAGTCGCGATGTTGGTAACGAAAGTCGTGATGTTGGTAACGACAGCTTCTGCATTTGTAGTGACAAAAGGTATGGCTTTTTAAGTTGCCAAAAATCTTTTTACAAATAGCGATCGCATCCACCGAAGTTATCCGTATTACTTTAGCTGCGGCAGATTTTCTCGATTTAATCCAATCTGAGCCGTTATTTGCTGAAACCTTAAGTAACAAATGTGTCTTGAGTGAACTATTTGAATTATTAATAGGACTTACGCACAGTCGTTACCAGAAAACAAGACTTTGAGATTGCTTCCTTGCGTCGCAATGACGGAAATACGTAGTCCGTGCGTAAGTCCTGATTAAGTGTTGAACTTAACCGACAAGCAGACGCAAACACAAATCTCAAAGAATTAGCTTTGAAAATTTGGCAAGATTTGACACTCCCTGACCTAAAGGTACAGGGATTCTTGGGTCACGGGGATTCCAATGAATTTACCCTCACCAAGCATCTTGACCGTGTATCCCACGGCTGCAAGTCCTCGTTGACAGACTATCTGCGCGGCTGCCACGTCTCTATCGGTGGTGTAGCCGCAATTTGAGCAAACATGAACACGTTCAGAAAGCAGCTTTTTACCCGTTTCGGTTTGGCAGTTTGGGCAAATCTGGCTAGTTTTTCTGCTATTAACTTTCTGGAAATAGACACCGCGCTTAAAACAACACTGCTCAAGGATTTGAAAGAACTGTCCCCATCCCGCATCTAGACAATGCTTACCTAACATCCCGCGAGACAGTCCGACAAGGTTTAAATCCTCAACAAATATTGTTTGAGCCTGATCACAAAGTTGGTGCGCTATCTTCCAGTGGAAGTCTTTTCTTGTATTGGCAATGTGTTCATGCAGCCTCGCTACTTTGTGTTGAGCTTTGCGCCAATTTTTAGACCCCAGTTTTTTGCTAGATACTCTTTTTTGTAGCAATTTAAGCTTACGTTGGAGGTCTACAAAAAACCTGGGACGCTTGACGTTTAGCCCATTAGATGCGGCGATAAAGTTGGTTAATCCGACATCTACGCCCAGAGCTTCTCCATGAGGCATGGGAGATGGTACAGATACATCCCATTCAAGGGTTAGCATCACGTACCAACCCGATGCGCGCTTAACGATACGAGCTTGTTTTAGCTTCCCTCCTTCGGAAGCTGATCTAGATGAGCGGAAAAGTACCCAGCCTATTAACGGCAGTCTAACCCGATCTTCTTTCAAGTCTTCCGGCTTTAATTGCGGAAACACGAAAGAGCGCATTGCACCCGGTTTTTTGAACCTGGGAAAACCATGATTTTGCTCCCACATTGAGGTGAAAGCTTTTTCTAGTCTTCTTAATGTTTGTTGCAGTACTTGGGATTGAGGGCGACGAAGTTCGGGTATAGTTTTCTTTGCTGCCGTCAATGCTTTGCATTGCGTTGAATAGGTAGGTCTAGGAGTGTCTGCCGGGATAATATATTCAGAGTGGAGCGAACAAGCGTTAATTTGACAGCTTCGAGATTTAAGCCAAGCTTTGCGTTCTGACAGCGCGTAGTTGTATACTTTGCGATTAATTTCTAACCAATCCTCAAAGATTGCCTTTTCGCGATTAGTTGGTTTAAGTTTATATTCGTAGGTCAAAATTAACATTTGCGTTCCCTCCTTAACTACATTAGACAACACTTTTAATTAAGGTCGGGATGTTTCTTAAGGAAACAAAAGAAATAAAAGCCGGCTCATTGAAGGACGGCGCTTTAAACCCATTTTTTCGGTAAAGGTATCGCTTTCCCTCAAAACCGCAAAATCTGTTCAATCATGCGATTCGCTTGGGAAGCATAACCGCCACCAAATAAATTAAAATGATTGAGAATGTGATATAGGTTATATATAGTCTTTCTTTGCTCATAGCCTGATAATAAAGGAAAGACTTCGTTGTAACCACGATAAAACGCTGCTGGAAACCCACCAAAAAGTTCCGTCATGGCAATATCAACTTCGCGATCGCCAAAATAAGTTGCAGGATCGAAAATCACCGGTTCTGACACAGTACACCCAGCATTTCCCCCCCACAAATCACCATGCACTAAGGAAGCTTCCGGTTGGTGTGATAGTAATTTAGGTATAGCTGCGAGTAATTTTTCTTGTTGAGGAAAATTGCCTCCCCGCCGTCTTGCAAGTTTAAATTGATACAATAGTCGATGTTGAGCATAAAACTCTGCCCAGTCTGCCGTCCAAGTATTAATTTGCGGTGTCGAACCGATGGTATTATTAATTTTCCAGCCCATACCTTGACTGCTAGTGTAGGAATGCATCGCTGCTAACTTGCGTCCCATCTCTTCCCAAGCAGAATTGTTATTACCTTGATTCATTTCCAGCCACTCCAAAACAATGTAGCTGGAATTATCTGCTATTCCCCAGCAAATTGGTTTCGGGACGCGTATGCTATTTGATTGCCGCATTTCTTGCAAACCCAGCGCTTCAGCCTCAAACATGGCAATTTGCGCTGCTTGATTTAGCTTGACAAAGTAAGTGCGATCGCCACTAGAAACAGCATAACCTTGATTGATGCATCCACCACTTAGCGATCGCCTATTCTGATTTTCAAATTTCTCGCCAGTCACCTGGCTAATATCAGCGTCAATTTTAGTCCACATTGTTTGATTGGGGAATTTCATGAGGGGAAAAGGTTAAAGGGTAAAGG
>CASBQC010000448.1 GCA_949127805.1 Nostocales cyanobacterium PMM_0081 | reverse complement strand
CTTTTAAACCTGTGCGTAACAGTTCGCCTTTATGTGATGTTGCCAATAGCTTAATTATTTCGGCGCTAATTTTCTCAATTTCTGATATTATTACTTTATCATCCAGCGGAGGTAAGTCTTCCTCAAAGTCAATGCGAGCTTCGATTTCCGCTAAGATATCCAAGCAGTTAGCGCGTAACTGGCGGATGGGATGAGCTAATTTACCCTGCAAACCAGCTAATGCTGCAAGTGCAGCTTGAGGAGATTTTGCACCCACTAAATCAGCAACACTCTCAGCTTGAGTTAAATCTAATCGCCCATTCAAAAAGGCGCGGAGGGTAAATTCTCCCGGTTGAGCCAGTCTTGCGCCACTTTCCAAACACAGTTGCAACACTTGCTGCACGGCGATAATTCCCCCGTGACAATGAAATTCTACCACATCTTCACGGGTATAAGACCGGGGTGCTTTCATAATTAGCAAGAGTGCTTCATCCACCAGTGCTGCGGAAAGCGGATGGCGAATGTAACCGTAGAGAATGCGGTGAGATTCCCAAACTTGACATCCAGGTGCATGAAAAAGAATTTGGGCGATTTGCAAAGCTTTATTACCAGATAAGCGCACAATTCCCACACTACCCTGTTGGGGAACAACAGCAGTAGCGATCGCCGCGATGGTGCCAATTGTAGCAAATTCTGACATGAGCGCTTTTTCAACCAAGATTATTTCATCTATTTGCTAGCGTAGCAAGAGAGCGATCGCTACTTAGGTTAGATATACCAAATTGACAAGGTAAAATTTATCTGGAAGGTAATAACTCTTTAACAAACACGTTTGCACAAGAGTAAAAACTATCAAGGAATAACTCATAATTTTGAGATAAAGGAGTTCACTGTGGAGCAGAAGATTAATTGCGCTGAAGCCTGTGTTAACGGGTGCGTTTTGGGTGATAAATGCCCTAATTTAGAGTTTAAAGAAGCGACATCACAATTTATTGGCGAGACTTCTTTAGATAAAATGCTAGAGATGGCAGAAGCTGCACGACTCAAAAAACTTACAGAACCTCCAAAATGGATTTTGCCTGAAGATATTTAAAAGTTGCAGAGACGTTCTGGTGGAACGTCTCTACGTTCAGCCAAATAGCTTGGAATTATTTTAACCAAATCTTAGCCATTTCTCAATCTGCTGTTAATGTTGAAGGTGTGATTAAGTCTTAAACTTTCCTTGTAGCTAGACCAACAAATTCATGTTAAGTGCTGTACAAACCATAAGCATCTTCCAAAAGCAACCCGAACCTAAGGTATTTGCAACTGGTCAAGTCATTTTTGAGGAAGGACAACCTGGAGATGTAATGTACGGTGTTCTGGAAGGAGAAGTTGACATCTCCGTTAATGGCAAAATTGCTGAAACGATTAAAGCCGGAGATGTGTTTGGTACTGGTGCCCTCGTTGGCATAAATAATAGAACTTATACAGCGACAGCTAAAACTGACTGCAAGCTGGGTTTTCTCAATGAGGAACGCTTTTTGTTTGCTGTTCAAGAAACACCAATGTTTGCCTTGGAAGTATTGCGAAGCTACTCCCAACGGTTAACTAGGTTGGAACATCATTCATAAAAAGTAGAGACGTAGCAATGCTACGTCTCTACCTCTTTTCTGGAGATGTCTACTATATAAATCCCCTGGGGGAAATATAACATCTTTTGGGGTTTCTAAATCTTTGGCGACAGACATGCTTGTTAGTCTCTAACTGCTATAAGTTTAGCGTATAGCTGTGAGGCGGGATTGCTGGAGCGTGAAGGAGCGCGATCGCACTTCATATCATTAAATATCTAACCCCACAACTGTTAAATCAGGTGGATACTCAACGGTAAACTGATAATATATCTCTCTTCGTTCCTGGGGTGCAAGAGTTAACATCCATTCCAAAATTCCCATTTCACCAAGTTGAATTTGCGGGTTACTGCGAATCAGACGGACTTTAATTTGCTCGTTGCGACTAACTGGTAATTGTTCGCTTAAATTTAAATTAGCTTCAAAGTTTAGTAAGTTAATAATTATCAAACGATAACTATAAGTAATCCGACGCTGATTGCTCATTAGTTTTTTATCTACCTGACGCTCAACTAACTCCCGCTCAATTTTCAAACCTTCGTCAATTCCTAAGTTAAGTTTAAACTCTTGCCCTGGTGCAATATTCTCTAATTGTGTTGTTCCGACAAATATATTGTCGCGGAAAATATTCGCTTTTCCTGGTAATAAAGTTGCACGGTTGGCGCTATTTTTCACATTAGCTTGCAAATAAGCAAAGCTTACCAAGCGCGGCATTGCTATATAATCAAAATTACAAGGATAATCGTCATTGAAAATTGTTGTTTTATGAGGTGAACCATCACTAGGAATGTTACCGCCACCACTTAATTTAAAGGTAACTACGCTTCCTTGTTTTGATACTTGTGCAACAACAGTTTCAGCAGCGATCGCATAGTCTTTTGCCACTTCTTCTGACTCAAAATCATCCCCCAGACCAGCAGGAGTAGCCATAGTTATACTACCCAAGGGTACAGACATGGTTCGTCGTCGCATCAAGTACTCTGGAGGATGTGGTACGTCTATATACCACGGTTGCAGTTGAGGCGGTAGCGTACCTAGTCCGGGTTTGGCGGTAGAAAGAGTAATATCAACGTTTCTCCAATCTTCGCCAGTCTTTTGGGTGATTTCTGCCAGGTAGCCAAGATGCACAGTATCTGCGGAACTGCTAACCCGCAAGTCATAAAGCGGATTCCAACTTGCGTAGTTAACTAAGTAAGAAACCTCTAGCTCAAATTCTCCAGCACCGGCAGGCTCTATTGCCACAATTAACTTAACACTTTCTTTAGGTAATGGTGTTTGGATTTTTTGCAATGAGGCTTTGAGTGTTTGTAGCTGCTTGTTTAATTCTTGTTGTTGGGTTTTGCATTCCCCAGAAGCGATCGCATATTCGCTATATTGGCTACCCAGAAAGTTGAGAAAATCCAAGGTTTCGCTTAAACTGAGATTTTTACGTGCCAAACTTTGGGCAAAAGGATCTTCTGTCTTTTCGCGCAAACCGGCGATAAAACTAGATTGTAATGCCAAAGCATCCACTTGCGCTTGTAGGTGGCGTTTTTCGGCTTCTATTTGTTCTATTTGCCGATGATATTGTGCTACTCGTTCTGCCACGGGTTCTGTGGTGAAAGTGCGATCGCTACTCACTCCCAACAAGCGCACCGCAAAATCACCGGCACCGCTAACCCTGACAGACTCAGTTTCTATCATCGGTAATGCGGTAATTACTAATGAGCGTTCTTGTCCTGTTAAAGATATTACACCGCGTCGTGACACTAAAGCTTTGTCAGTGTACACCGTCACGGCTTTAATCTGGGTGTCTACTATTTTCGTTTCATAGCGAGTTTCCGGGTTAACCACAGTCAGTTTTGCCCAAGTTAATGTTAGGTCGTAGTTAATTTTTAATGATTAACAGTCTAACCGTCAAGTATTTGGCAATTTGATCATGAAATTGCCAAGTGTGGAAAATACAGTTAGGTGTAAGGGTTTTAAGTCCTCCTACACCCTAAACTACAATACCCCCATATGCTATCCTTTAACTTAATTAGCTCCCTCAACACTACTATAAACGGGAGAAACGCTGTTTTCTACCATTTTATTCGCTGCCTCTAATAGATACTCGAAATAAGTACGAGCAACGATAGATAACTGTTTACCATTCGGGTAAACCATGTACCAAGTTCGCTTAATGGGAAAGTGTTCTACATCCAAAATGGTTAGTTCTGGTGTGTTTGGCATTAAGGTATGGCGAGATAAAACAGAAATACCTAAACCACCGGCGATCGCTTGCTTAATCGCTTCATTACTTCCCAATTCCAGCTTGACTTTCACCTTTATATTATGTTCATCAAAAAGACTTTGCACAGCACGTCGCGTTCCAGAACCTGGTTCTCGCATAATAAAAGGTTCATTACTAAGACGTTCTATAGGAATATTTTTTTCTTTAGCCAAATGATGATTTGTTGATGCAAAAACTACCAAAGGATTTTCTAAAAATGGCTGTAAATTCACATCAAGATGATCTGGCACTTGACTTATAATATACAAGTCATCCATATTGTTGATCATCCGTTCTAAAATACGTTCGTGATTAGTTACTTGCAAAGATATATCTATACCTGGATAAAGTTGGCAAAATGGACCCAACAAACGAGGTACAAAATATTTTGCTGTTGTAATTACTGCTAAACGTAATTGTCCTTGTTTTAGCCCTTTTAAATCTGCAACTTTCATTTGAAATTGGGCTATTGTCTCAAAAATTTGGCGGCAAGTTGCAAATAATTCCCTTCCCGCTTCTGTCAGAAATAAGCGTTTACCTACTTGCTCAAATAATGGCAAACCCACCGATTTTGTCAGTTGCTTGATCTGCATTGAGACAGTCGGTTGGGTGAGAAAAAGTTCTTCTGCGGCGCGAGTAAAGCTACCATGCCGTGCCGCCGCCTCGAACACCTTCAACTGGTGTAGCGTCGCTTGGTTCAAGGTTAATTCTCCTGTAATAGCAATTCGTCGATATAAATTTAGTATCACGTAACACTCCCAAATGATAGAGTGTCGCACCCCTAAAAGTTATCAATGATAGTATATAGATTATTCTCTATTCTCGCTATTATAATATTCGTGGTTGACTTATGTAAGTTAGAAGTTATTATCAGAATAACAAGCAAAGCGTAAGATGCCTTCCAGCCAACGTTGCACACCTTAAAGGTATGTTGCGAGGGGTAATAACTTATGTTCTATTAACATCATCACCATAGGTGTGTACAACGTTTTTTTCAACTTGAGGCATTTATTATTCTTTGTTAATTGTTAGCTGTTGGTTGTTAGTTGTTAATAAAAAACACTTAACTCTTAACTCCTAACTCCTCACTCCTAACTCCTAACTATTAACTACTCTTCCACAATTTTTATCGGGAGTTTGGCTAAATCCGGCAAACCTACCATTTCTATTTCGGCAACTTGTTCCTTGATATTCACTGGCAATCTTAAAGGTTGACGTTCTTCTATCCAGCAACTTGCTACTGGCAAGGTTTGCTCTAATTCATCCAGTGGTCGAGGAATCACCATCACAGCGTTTAACTCACCAATCCGTTCTGCCTCGAACATCCCAGCTTCCACTGCCACCGCGACATTTGCCACTGTGCCGCGAATAATCGCTGTACACAAACCCCCACCAATTTTTTCGTATGCAGCCAAGTCAACATCAGCAGCTTTGAGCATGGCATCAGCAGCTCCCACCATTGCCGGAAAACCCCGCGTTTCTACTAAACCGATCGCTTTGTTACTCAGACGGCTGTAATCGTCTCCGCTATATTGACTCAGACGGCTAGCGATGGGTAGTACTATGTCTAAATTGGGGAAAGGTCGAGCAATCACTAAGCTAGAAACCAGTTGACCAAATTGTTCAGCGGTTTGCACACCTGCTTCTACGGCAAGACGTACATCAGCGATGTTACCTCGAACGATCGCAGTACAGTGACCCCCACCGATTTTTTCATACCCAACTAGGTAAACTCCAGCCGATTTCAGCATCATATCCGCTGTCCCCACTATCGCTGGAAAGCTGAGGGTTGATACTAAACCCAAGGCAGTGTCTTGAAAATTATCTCGACGACGGGATTTCTGGCTTGTGCTAGCACGTTGATTATATGTTTCCATGTGAATTTTCCTGGATAATCGCGTATTCTGATAACTTACAATTAACACTTACTCAGAGCGATCGTCAGACTTCGGTTCACTTAATGATTGCCTATGTGGAAACAATGTCGTCAATAGCCTTTGTATACTCCCTTGCCCATAAATTTGTGTACCGAAAATGTTGGGTTCAGCGGAAGAGGTTTCTGAGTCCTGATTGCTAAGTGCTGATTTTTCTGTAATGGGATGCTCTTGAGAATTTGACTCTATTTTCCCCGAATTTATCAACGAAGGAATCTGATCGGACTTGTTTTTATCTTTCCCGGTCCCATTTTGAGACTCTACATTAGCAGAAGCAGGTTTAGTTGTGGATGGTTCTAATTCTTTTGTGTCAATCTCACTTGGCGAAGGGAAGGCAGCACGCACAGTGGTGTCTCCCAAAACTGAACCTGGTGCAACTACTTGTCCTGGCTCCACCGAACAGTTAAAAACTGTTGTTGCTGAACCAATGCAAGCATTTACTCCTATTCTACCTGCACCAACCATTAAAAAACCGGCTCCGAGGCTTACTCCTGCTTCTATTT
Organism: Nostocales cyanobacterium PMM_0081; assembly: GCA_949127805.1. Lineage (GTDB taxonomy): Bacteria > Cyanobacteriota > Cyanobacteriia > Cyanobacteriales > Nostocaceae > Hassallia. Next base: position 571 of record CASBQC010000448.1, on the reverse strand, counting down.
CTATTATTCCTGTATTAAGTTGAAGAATTGATCCCATGCCAATACAGACACCAGGACCGATGACGATTTTGCTGTTTGTAGCCGCTTGGAGTATCACCCCTGGTGCGATGACCGCACTCGGATGAACAATCACCTCGCCACTAATGTAAGAATCAAAGTTAGTACCAAGGCGCAGTGGCGGCACAGACATAAAAGATGTAACCTTAGCCGGAGAAAACTAGAAAGTTAGAAGTTAGGAGTTAGAAGTTAGAAGTTAGGAGTTAGAAGTTAGGAGTTAGGAGTTAATAATCGAAACTCATAACTCATAACTCATAATTCATAATTCATAATTCATAATTCATAACTCATAACTCATAACTCATAACTCATAACTACTTACGGACGTTGGATAATTGTTTCTAATAGCCGACGCTTGTCTTTGGGGTCAATCCCAATTAAGCGCACATACTCCCCTTGGTATTCCCAAAGGTATCCTTCTAAAGCGGCGATCGCTTCTCTTTCAGAATTACCCGGAATTTGACCGCAGCTTGTCCAAGAACCTGTACGGAATCGGCGCTTGTCTACGTGTTCG
>CASBQC010000447.1 GCA_949127805.1 Nostocales cyanobacterium PMM_0081 | reverse complement strand
GGAATAAAATATGATTTTTACATTTGTTTACATAAATGTTTTTATTTCTACTTATTTACTTATCCCTGTAATATTGTTCCCACAAAATACCAATGGTTAACGGTGAAGAGGAGGGGAGGAGTGTCCGAGGGGGGAACTCTTGACAAATGACTAATGACTATTGACTATTGACTAATAACTAAATCAGTATGGTTGACTATCTTATTTTCTTGGCAATTTCTACGTCTATTTTTGCTTTGTTCGCTCTGGGGTTGAATTTGCAGTGGGGGTTTACGGGGTTAATTAACTTCGGACATGTTGCTTTTATGACTTTGGGAGCTTATACAACTGTGTTGTTAAGCTTAAAGGGGGTTCCGCTGTTCATTTCCGCGCTAATTGGGGGAATTTTGGCGGCTTTGTTAGGTTTGCTAATTGGTTTCTCAACCCTACGCTTGCGGGAAGATTATCTATCAATTGTGACTATTGGTGTTGGGGAATTGGTTCGGTTGGTGGTGAATAACCAAGATTTACCTGTGGGTGACACTTGGATATCTGGGGCGTTTGGGGTACAAAGTTATGCTATACCTTTATCTACAGCACCTAATTTGATTGTCAGATTAATCATGATTGGATTGCTGACGCTGTTGGGTGGTATAACTTTATTTTCATTATGGGGCTGGATTCGCACTACGAAAAAGTTAGGTAGCAAGCAAGAATTTGCTACACATTTAGGAGTAGGAATTTTATTTGCACTGTTGACGATCGCAATTTATATTTCTGGAGCGATCGCTTTATATGATTACAATCCCAAAGCAGGCTTGATGCTATCGTCACTGCTAGTATTAGCTTTAGTATTTTGGCGCTTGCAAGTTTTAGTGCGATCGCCTTGGGGTAGAATTCTCAAAGCTATCCGCGAAGATGAAGAAATTCCCAAAGCTTTGGGTAAAAATGTCTTTTGGTATAAACTACAATCTTTAATGCTGGGTGGTGCGATCGCTGGCATCGCTGGTGCTTTCTTTGCATGGCAACTCAGCGCTATTTATCCGGATAATTTCCAACCACAGTTAACTTTTGACTGTTGGATTATGGTCATTCTCGGTGGTTCTGGTAATAATATCGGTAGTATTTTAGGTGCTGTAATTTACTTCGCTTACGATACCCTAACTCGTGAATACTTGGATGATATTTTCCCCAGTCTCAGTACTGAGCAAGCAGGTGCATTTCGCATTATGATAATTGGTTTAATTTTGATTGTACTGATGGTTTGGCGTCCTCAAGGTATCTTAGGGAAAAAGGAGGAACTTACCCTTGGCAAATAATCAATCTTCAGAATTACCTTTATTAGCTGCAAGTGGACTTGCGAAAAGTTTTGGTGGTATCAAAGCTGTAAATGATGCAGAAATTCAAGTTAAAAAAGGCAGCATTACTGGGTTGATTGGTCCCAATGGTGCTGGAAAAACGACTTTATTTAACTTACTTTCTAACTTCATTCGTCCAGACAAGGGACGAGTGGTTTTTGATGGGGAACAGATTCAGCAGCTGCAACCCCACAAAATCGCCCAGCAAGGCTTGATTCGCACCTTTCAGGTAGCGCGGACTCTTTCGCGGTTGTCGGTGTTAGAAAACGTCGTGTTGGCAGCGCAAAAGCAAACTGGTGAGAACTTTTGGCAAGTACAATTGCAACCCCACGTAGTTGTGAAGGAAGAAAAGCAACTGCGTGAACGAGCGATGTTTTTGTTAGATAAAGTAGGATTAACCGCAAAAGCTCAAGATTATGCTGGTGGATTATCTGGGGGACAACGCAAGTTGTTGGAAATGGCAAGAGCGTTGATGACGAATCCGAAGTTGATTTTGTTGGATGAACCGGCAGCGGGGGTTAATCCGAGATTGATTGATGACATATGCGATCGCATTATCACTTGGAATCGCGAAGAAGGCATGACATTTCTAATTATCGAACACAATATGGATGTGATCATGTCGTTGTGCGATCGCGTTTGGGTTCTCGCTGAAGGACAAAATCTCGCTGATGGTACTCCAGCGGAAATTCAAAGCAATGCGAAAGTTTTACAAGCGTATTTAGGGCAATAAAGAAGGAGTCAATAGTCAATAGTCAATAGTCAACAGTCAATAGTCAATAGTCAATAGTCAATAGTCAACAGTCAATAGTCCAACTCGCGATCGCAAGTTGGTTATACCGTGCTAATCCCTGTTGTTGCACTGTTCCCAAAATGAATTAGTCACACCCAATTCCTAAAAAATGAGTTGCCGGAATTCTGACAAAGTATTGCTTGTCAAAATGCCTCGCTGAATTGCCTTTAATCGGTTCAAATCGGAAATTTGAGATATTTCTGGCATCAACTGCAATCCTTGGGTGCCAAACTTAATTTCCAAACCTAATTCAATACCGGACAACATTTCTTCTCGTCGTCCTTCTTGCTGTCCTTCTTGCCGTCCTCGTGCTTCTCCCTCTCTTAAGATTTGCTGATACCAAGGAGACTCTGTTAACACTGCCATATCCCACCTCATAATTTGCTGAACTAAGGCACTATCTAATACAAAAGTAGCAAAAAAAGCTAGAACGGTTTCTAACTGACTCAATTGTTCGTCAGCACGAAGAATTTGCAAAGCTTGCTGAATTGTAGATTCTTCTGCACCACCTTTGAGGATTGCGACAAAGGGAAGCAAAGAGGGAATTGATTGTTGAAAAGCTATTTCCACATCGACTTCCCAAAGATTTATTACGCGGTAGTCTTGACGAGCTTGTAACCCGGCAAACTCAGATTGGTAACGTGTGGGAATTTCGCGATCGCTTTCTTTAAGAATATTAACCAGTACTGGGTAGGTTGGCAGATTATATTTTTCTTCTGCTAATGCAGCATAAACCCGCATTCGTTTGGGCATTTCTGGCTTGTAACGCAATTGTAACTCGTTAAGTACAAGAAATTCGCCATATTGCGGACTGGTAGCGCGGATTAATACATCGCTTTCGCGGCTAATCCATTGGAATTCTGAGTTGAGAATTTCTCCAGCTACGATGTCGGGGATTTGTGTTACCCATTTTACCCAATTTTCGGGTGCAAGGCTGATTAATCGCTTGGTACTGATGTCAGCGGATTTAGCCATGAGAAGTTAGATGCACTTTTGTGGATTAAATAAAGTTCATTTGGGAAAAGGTGCGTTACGAAGTCAATATAATCATAGATATTGTAGAGACGTTCCGCCGGAACGTCTCTACGGCGCGGACATGTTATTATACTTCAGCGAACTCAGTTAAGAAGCGGAATGCTTTAACGATATAACTAGCGCATTCTCTCGGAGAGGTGTTGTAAAACGATCGCCACGCACTTCCTTTATCTTCATCATAGCGTTCTGCGCTCCGCGCAGCGCCGGAGGCATCGCCTCTTTCTTGATGTGCATCTAACCAAGCGACTCGCACCGCATGACCAATTAACACATCTAAAACGATGTTTTCTTCAATTTGTAAGCTTGGGTTGTTAGAAGCGATCGCAGCTAATTCCATTAATGCTTCAATATTAAGTTGTCGGTATTCTGGCGCCTCAATTTTATTTAACAAATGCTCCACTAGCAAGGCAAAATTTCTTTCCCCAGCAGTCATCTCCGATATCATCACTTCACTATCCAAACGGTTGCGACGCTCTAATTTATCACCAATAACTAAGCCTTTACAATGATGCATCACTAGCCAAACTTGCTGAAAAAACTCTTTGGGAACTCGTCCTGTAGCACCTTCAGCTTGACGAAACCGGCGCCAACCACCTGCTGGTACATCTATTTCCGTTTCTATTACTGGTTGCACTACCCATTCAATATCAGTTTCTTTTTGTTTGACGTGCAGTGATTCTTGTTTACGTAATAAGTTACTCATGCCAGTGTGTTCAGTGAATACTTTCTGCAAGCGCATTTTCACTTCAAAAGGGGAAAGTTCCATCAATTTTTCATAAGCTTCGTCTTGAGTGATATGCATTTCCCCAGCAATTTCGCTAGTTAGCAATAAAATGTAATAGCCGACTCTCAATGTCAGCAGTCCTTGAAATAATTCCGGTTCTGACTTCATTAACAAACTCAGATATATAAGAATTTCTTGAGTGAGAACGCGATCGCTTATATCCTCACGACAGAAGTAATTTATTTTCTCGACTATTTCCTTATGAGATAATGGCACGGTTATCAGCGAGGCTTCACTATAAGCCTTACCCACAGCGATTTGCTTACCCCTAACCAAAATACTCGTTACCACATCTGACAGCGCAATATAAGTCATATTCTGCAAACCCGCAGCGCGACGCACTACCCCCCAAATGCCCATTTTTCCGGCTCTGGTGTATATTTCGTCAAGTAAATCTGCTACGGTGATGGGATTCCCAGGTCCACCAAAGCCAGTATCAAATTCCAATCCTTGCAAACGAGTTAAAGTCTGCAACAATTCTATTTGCTCGTAAAGATTTTCTGATGACCGCAACGATGAAAGCAAGAGACCCAAGTTAGTTTCACACTCCATTTGAAATTCTTGGGTGTGTCCTAAAAGCCAGTTTTTCTCTGCATTGTAAGCTAAATAATAACAACGCAATCTGGCATTTTTTACTGGGGAAAGGAAAAATTCCTCTTGTTTGACTAAATCAATTCTTTCTATGGTTGTAGTCAACATCAATTGATTTAATCGTCCTAATTTTACGCGCACACCTTGACAAACACCATCTTTTAATTCTTGCATCAGTTCTAGCAAAGCTTCTGAAGCTGTTTCCAACATGGTGTGAGTCAACATTAATGTTAATGTCGGACGTCCTAAATCGTTCCAATACTTTTGGATGTAACCAAGTTCGCTTCTGAGTTGATCTACTAAAAAATGATAATCGAGAGTTAAGTAGAACTGTTCTGAGTCTAAAAATGAAGGCAAAAATACTACTGTCTCGTTGCCAAAGCGGAAAATTCTTGATGTTGTCAAACTGCGCGGACTGCGTGGTGGACGTCCAGTTAAACCTAGTTTATCACAGCGTCCAATTTGCTTATAAATAGCAATTAAATCACCGGCTTCTCTAACTTCAATCGGTTCTATTTGTGCGGGTGTTTGTGTTTCAATTCCGTAAATTTCTAGCTTTGCTTGTAATTTTTCATCTTCTGCTAGCAAAGCTATTTGTACTAAAGCTTGACGTTCTTTTCCTATACATAAATGTCTTCCCAGGGGGTCAATATCCCCAACGGCTAATAAGCCTTCATTTAACATTTGACCGAGAAAATATAAACTTTGTGCCCAAACTAAGGGAATATTTTCGTTAGGTAAGCGTGGCTGACTTTGGGGTGTTAATCTTTCGGCTTCTACATTTGCTTCTGGGACATAATAAAGTTCGGGTAATAACAGTAACCCATCGCGTTCAAAAAGTAATCCTTCTAAACTTGCTTGATATTTGTTAACTTGTTCTTTATCACCGCGAAATAATCCATCTAAAAGTAAATAAGTGAAAAATAAGGGCCATTCACACTCAATATGCTCAAATTGTTTGAGTTCCCAAGGTTCGTAATGCAAGCGATGAGAATCTTCTAAAACGGTTTGATGTCCATCGCGTAAAAAGCGTTTGCAACCGTATTTTCCTTCGAGTTTATTGATGATATCATTTAGAGTGCGATCGCGTAACTCCACATCTTCCACTGCAAAGGCAGGAAAGCTAATTACACTCAATAGCGCTGCGTCAATTTCTTTTGAGCCTGATTCTCTCGGCAACAATGATTCTAGCGTAATTCGAGCGCGAGCAATTTCATCAGGCAACGCGTGAATCACCGATGCTTGACTACCCCGCACACCAAATAAATCTACTCCATTAATCGCTTCTAAAGCCGCTTTTGCCATGCCGATAGAACTAGCATTTAATTCCGCGCTTCCATGATTAATTTTGTTGCCACGTTCCCAAATGCCGTAATCTGGAGTGCGGTAAGCTCGTCCTATATAGTAAACTAAATTTTGGACGAAATTCACTTCATCAATCGTAAAAATAATCTGCAATCCCGAAGCGGTCATTTGTGCTAACATCAGGATAAATATTGATGTCGCATCAAGTTGTAAATGTCCCCATTCGTCATCACCGACAACAATATCCCCTGTCGCGGTATTATATTTAGCGTGTAACGCATCTAATGGTGACTGAGTATGTTTAAATTGCTCTACTTTCTCTGATTGTCGCATCATAGCAAACAACAACCCGCGCATCAGTTTCACAACGCTGTGTTCTAACTCATAGGTGCGTCCGTTGTCTTCATCCACTTTGCGGTATGCTAGTCCTAAACCCCAAACTGCGAGGATACTGTATACATTATCTCGCACCCAAGCATCAGTATAATCACCGTGAGCAGTTATTGCCGTACTCGCTGGAAGCAAACCACTAATTGCATTTTGACGCACAAGGATAATTGTCTTGATTTGCTCATAGTAATAATCAAGACGAGATAGCAATTCGGTAATTGTTTTCATAATTGGATTCTTCGCAGATTAGTGGTGATGAAGTGAATATTGTTATAAATATCAGAACAATTTCTGCCCTAAGGCTTCTGGCTTTTAACTTATTAGTGAATTATAGCCGAAATTGTAATTTTTTTCAAATCTTCATGACCAAATAATTATTAATT
>CASBQC010000446.1 GCA_949127805.1 Nostocales cyanobacterium PMM_0081 | reverse complement strand
GTAGGGAGTAGGGAGTGGGGGAAGCGTGGTGTGGGGCAGTGGGGGACAACAACTAACAACTAACAACTAACAAATGACTAATATTCGCATTGGTAACGGTTATGATATTCACCGATTGGTGAGCGATCGCGCTTTAATTTTGGGAGGTGTTAAGATTCCTCACGAAGTTGGTTTGTTAGGACATAGTGATGCTGATGTCCTAACCCACGCGATTATGGACGCGATGTTGGGTGCTTTGTCTTTAGGGGATATTGGACATTATTTTCCCCCACATGATGCTCAATGGGCAGGGGCTGATAGTTTAATGTTATTAGCTCAAGTAGATAAACTGATACGCGATCGCGGTTGGCAAATTGGCAATATTGATTCGGTAGTAGTCGCAGAACGTCCAAAATTGAAACCGCATATTGATAAAATGCGCGACAAATTAGCAGGTGTTTTGCATCTTTCACCAAATCAAATTGGTATCAAAGCCACTACAAATGAAAAATTAGGTCCGGTGGGACGCGAAGAAGGTATTTGTGCTTATGCTGTTGTTTTGTTAATGGCTGAGTAACTTTTCTCAGATTTGCTTAATAATAGAGTGCGATCGTACACAATAAACCTAAACTTTTTAGGAAATTAAAACAATGCAAGCTATCAACTTAAAATCAGAAGTAGATCGTCCTGATTTTGTGGCATTAGACAAAGAAGGACAAATTATTCTCATAGCCGAAGTCAAAGGTAATCCATTCGACTCAAATAGAGAAAAGACAAAAGAAAATGCTATCTTGCAAATTATTGAGTTTTTGCAAGCTGAAAAATCCCTAATTCCCTTTGCTATGTTTGTTGACTCAGACAACCTTCTCATTTTTAGATGGGATGGCAATAATTTATCAGAACCGATCATCTGCTTTAACACTGCCGATGTGCTGAGTTATTACGAGCCAAAATTCCGTAGTAAACAAATATTTAATCTTTACCTAATAACCTTAACAGAGGCTTGGTTGCGTGATTTGGCTTATCATTGGTACTCAGAAATACCGCCTTTTACAAAAGAGATGACAGATATTGATTTCTTACAACTATTAAAAGACGGAACTACTCAAGCATATTATTGATTAATGGTGATACTTTACGTTGAAACTAATTTTTTGATGGGTATTGCTAAAGGTCAAGATTCGCAGGCAGAAAATTTGCTGCAAAATACTCCCATATCAGTTCACCTAGCAATGCCAAGTATTTGTTATGTAGAAGCTCTGACTACATTAGAGCAAGAAGATAAATACAGCCTAGATTTTATCCGCAGATTAGATATCCAAATCAATGAAGCAGAACGAGATAAAACTTCACAAAATGCAAAATTGCTGCGTTCTTTGCTAGACCAATCTAAAGTTAGTTTTGTGGAGCGCATGAATGATATTAAAGAACGATTTTATATAGCATTTAATCAGCTTTCAAGCAAAGCAGAAATCATTACATTAAATCCGGGTATTTTTCAAGAAAGCTCGGAAATAAATATTCTTGAAAAGCACCTGATAGATAAATTAATTTTAGAGTGTATAATTCACCATGCACGCTTACATCCTAGTGAAACAAAAGTATTTTTAAATAGCAATTCCAAAGAATTTGGAAAACGGGAAGTTGTACAAATATTACAAAATACTGGTATTCAGTATTTCAACAAAACTCAAAACTTCCTCGGTTGGCTACAATCTTAATCACTTTAGCAAAAGACTCAAATATTGAAACTATGAAATTTCCTAGCATCTTTTCCATAATCAGGCGTTTTCGGTTATCAGTAATTCTGGCTTTAATTACAGCAGTGACAGTTACTGGCTGTAACCCTGCTAATTTCAAAACCGAAGCAGCGCAAGTCCCGCAACTCGTCACCGCTGCTTTGGGTGAACCTTCAACTTTTAACCCAGCGCTGAATGAGTCGGCATATAGCGTTTTTGGTTTTATTTATGACTCATTAATTAATGAAAATCCCGTAACTACAAAGTTAGAACCGGGTTTGGCTGAGTCTTGGGAAGTTACTAATAATGGGCAGCGAATTGTAATTACCCTGAGAGAAGGACTTAAATGGTCAGATGGTCAGCCCATGACTGCTGATGATGTAGTCTTTAGCTATAACGATATCTACCTTAATCCAAAAATACCTTCGCCTAGCAAAGATAGTTTGAAAATTGGCGAAAGCGGTAAATTACCAACAGTGAAAAAACTTGACGATCGCCGTGTTGAATTTACCATACCAGAACCGTTTGCTCCTTTTCTAAGATATGTAGTAAATGGTGTAATAATTTTGCCGGCTCATATTCTCAAAAAATCTACCCAAACCAAGGGATCTGATGGCAATCTTCAGTTTCTCTCAATGTGGACTACAGGAACCAATCTGAAAGAAATTGTTGGCAATGGTCCCTATGTAATGGAAAGCTATACTCCCAGTCAGCGTGTGATTTTTAAGCGCAATCCATACTATTGGCGCAAAGATGCTCAAGGCAAACCTCAACCTTATATTGAGCGAATTGTTTACCAAATTATTGAATCTACTGATAACCAGTTGATTAGTTTTCGTTCTGGACAACTTGATGATTTAGAAGTTGCTCCCGAAGGATTTAGCTTACTAAAAGGAGAGGAAAAGCGGGCGAAGTTTAAAATATATAACGGTGGACCAGATACAAGTACGACTTTTATTTCTTTCAACTTAAGTAAAGCTAAAAATGCTCAGGGTCAGCCTTTTGTAGATCCAATCAAATCTCGCTGGTTTAATAAAAAAGAATTTCGCCAAGCTATAGCTTATGCCCTTGACCGCGAAACGATGAAAACAAACGCTTTTCGGGGATTGGGTGAACTGCAAAATTCCTTTGTTTATGTCAAAAGTCCTTTCTTCTTACCACCAGAAAAAGGTTTAAAGGTTTACAATCACGATCCAGAAAAAGCGAAGAAATTACTTTTACAAGCCGGCTTCAAATATAACTCGACAAATCAATTAGTCGATGCTGATGGAAATCAAGTACGATTCACTTTGCTAACAAATTCCGAAAGAAAAGTTAGAGGAGATATGGCAGCGCAAATCAGACGCGATTTGGCTCAACTAGGAATTCGAGTTGATTTACAAATCCTCAGTTTCAACGCTTATTTAGATAAACTGAAAGTCGCTCAAAATTGGGATTGTTACCTTGGTGGTTTTGCTGGTGGTGGAATTGAACCTCATGGTGCTAGCAATATTTGGAGGCTTAATGGTGTATCCCACGCATTTAATCAGAGTCCACAAGCGGGAAAGTCGGGAATAACTGGTTGGGAAGCTGCTGACTGGGAAAAGGAAATCGATCGCCTTTATATTAAGGGGTCGCAGGAAGTTGATGAAAACAAGCGCAAGGAATATTATTACGAATATCAGCGCATTGCTTCGGAACAATTGCCGTTTATTCACTTGGTGGAACGGTTGAATTTGCAAGCTGTACGCGATCGCTTTGTCGGTGTGAAGTACACTGCTCTTGGTGGTCCGTTCTGGAACCTCTACGAATTGAAAGTGACTAATTAGGGAAAGGGGAAAAGCCCCATTAGCAATTACTAATTAACAATGACTGATGAAAAAGATTTGCGATCGCTCTTAGAATCTGTTGCCAATGGTAACGTTACTCTAAATGTGGCGTTAGATAAACTGAAAAACTTGACTTATGAGCCAGTCGGTGAATTTGCCAAAATCGACCACCATCGTCAACTAAGAACCGGTTTCCCAGAGGTGATTTGGGGACCTGGCAAAACTCCGGCTCAAATTGCTCAAATTATGGAAGTGATGCGATCGCGTAACCCGGTGGTGATGGCGACGCGAATTGAACCAGAAGTATATACCACACTTCAAGCAAAAATTCAAGGCTTGCGATACTTCGACTTGGCGCGGATTTGTGCGATCGCTCCCCCAACTATCGAGCCTCAGTATTCTGGTAATATTGGTATTCTTTCGGCTGGTACTGCCGATCTACCTGTAGCCGAAGAAGCTGCTGTCACCGCTGAACTTTCTGGTTTCCGCGTACAACGCCTTTGGGATGTCGGTGTTGCCGGTATTCACCGCTTGCTGAATAACCGCCATGTCATTGATTCGGCTTCGGTGTTAATTGTCGTTGCGGGGATGGAAGGCGCTTTACCCAGTGTTGTTGCGGGTTTGGCAGATTGTCCGGTGATTGCCGTTCCCACTAGCATCGGTTACGGTGCTAGTTTTGGTGGGTTAGCGCCCCTCTTGACAATGCTCAATTCGTGTGCTGCGGGAGTTGGGGTGGTGAATATTGATAATGGCTTTGGTGCAGCTGTTTTAGCGGGGCAGATTTTACGGACTGCGAATAAACTAAAATCAACCCTCGAAGGGGGAATTACAAATTAACAATACCCATAAATAAATTTATATGCTCGTAATCAAAAAACTTCAAAAAAAGTAGAGATTAGAGCATGTTTTTTTTTGCGTATCTATAAATAATTTTACTGTTTTTGTGTGGAGTTTTTAATTTTTAAGCGGCGTTGATTTGCTGCTGTATGCATGATAGCGACAAAAAAGCCACTAGCGCTAAATCTTTTATATTTTCTTTGATTGGGAAGGTTCCGGATTATACCAGAATACCGTTCAGTTCAGCCCAAAATTTTGGTAGAAACTTCGTGCGATCGCGTCTCTACAGGTCTAAAATCAATACCACAAATCCCGAACAAATGTATTTTATTATACTAAGGCTCTTTCAAAAGGATTAACTTTTGGAACTCGGCTATTAGATGATGGTATTGTTTTTAACGTGAATCTTAGAGGATGTTTGAAAAGTCGCACAGTTTACTAAGAACCTCTCTCTAAATCTCTCTCCTACTAGGAGAGAGACTTTGAAAAAAGTGTTTTCCTCTTCCCCTTCACGATGAGTGGGAAGGGATTAGGGGTTAGGTTCTTAGGGTTTTGATGTTAAACATCATACTTTTCAAACATCCTCTAAAAGAATCTGCATGTCTTCAGACCGCAGAGTGTCAAAAACCCTAACAGTTAATAAGTAAAATGACTTGGCAAGTATTGTCTTATACCTGTCCGATTAATCCTGTCCATGCTGCTCTAGGAAGAACAGGTAAGGTATTATTCTTTTCTGGTTCGGGTAACGATCCGAGCAATGTCGCAAACTGCGCTACAGGTGTCGCACTTTGGGACGTAAACAGCGATACTTTCTCTACTCCCACCGCTCCACTTGATAGTAATGGAAATCCGATTGACCTTTTCTGCACTGGTCACTCATTCCGACCCGATGGCACACTGCTTGTTGTAGGTGGAACCCTGCAATATGACCCATTCAAAGGTATTCAAGATTGTTTTGTATTCGATTTTCTGACTGAGGAATGGAGTCCAGTGGGATCAATGTATAGGGGTCGCTGGTATCCCACCGTATTAACCCTAGGTAATGGTCAAATTTTTGTTCTATCGGGTTTGGATATAAATGGCAACCTCGACCGCAACCCGGAAATTTTTAACGGTTCTAGTGGTTGGAATATTTTTTCACAAGAAACTAGTAGTTTTGCCTATTATGCCCAGCTGGTTTTGTTGAGTAGTGGCAACCTTTTTTATACGGGTGCTCAACTGGGGGGCAACAATGGAGTGTCACCACGCATTCTCACTTTACCGTCAAGATTTAATCAAGCGATCGCAGAACAGTCGGTGTCTGGGTTGGAATATTCAGATAACGGCAACCAAGCTGCCAGCGTGTTGCTACCACCAGCTCAAGACCAAAAGGTGATGATTATCGGTGGGGGTGGGGGTACGGCAACCGACAGAGTCAATGTAGTAACTTTCGATACTACTACTCCCACTTATACGGCGGTGTCGTATCTCAATTCGGCGAGGATGCACCACAATGCAGTTTTGTTGCCCGATCGCACCGTATTTGTGTGTAATGGCAGCAAAGCGGAACAGGATGTATCACAATCAACGCTGCCAGCGGAAATTTACAATCCGGCAACTAATAGCTGGACACAAGTAGAGACACCAACTGTTAACGGTCGCGTATATCATTCTGTGGCAGTGCTGCTGCCAGATGGCAGAGTAGTTACAGCAGGGGGAAATCCTGACCGTGGTTCTTATGAATCCCGCATAGAAATTTATAGTCCTGCGTATATATTCCAAACAAGACCGACTATCGATAGCGCTCCGGCAACAACGAACTACAACGCTACAATCACTATCCAAACAAGCCAAGCTGAGAACATCAAATGGGTTCATCTAATTAGACCAATGGCACCCACTCATAGTCTAGATACAGAACAACGGCTAGTAAATCTGCCAATTTCTTCTAGCACTAGCAGTTCTCTGAGTGTTCAGATAACGGGTAATCGCAATGTAGCACCTGCTGGCTACTACATGGTGTTTATTGTTGATAACAATAACGTTCCCTCGGTAGCTAACTGGATTCAACTAACATAATTCCTTTGCACCCGCTTCTAGCTAATACTTGATTGCATTTATAGCAGCTATGCAGTCTTGCTGGAGGCAGAAGGTTGATTATTGATATTACGTTGTTTGGGCTATTTAATATGTCCTAAACTTTATGACTACGGCTATAGAACAGTCAGCAATCAATTCAAAATTCTAAGCAATATCAACATTGGTTGATAAACAGAAATTCTGGGAGTTCTATATGAAACTGAAGTTAACACGCAGACAATTTAGTCTGTTAGCGGTGCTAGCGACTGCCGCAACTACCACAAGACTATTTACAAACAAAATCCTTGCACAAGAGTCAAGCACGGTAATCTTGGGTGTGCGACCAGGAGATATCAGCGACACGAATACCTCAACTGACCCCAACTCAGACACCACTGACCTTACTGATGGAAAGGCAACCGCAGATATTGTTTCATCCTCTCTCCAAACTATTGTCGTCGAGTCTTTTGATGTCGGAAGTCTTGAGATTAAGACAGTGCTGACGACCCCACCAATTTTGGAGACTGGTGAACAACTGAGCGGTTTTGCATCCTTAAAAGATGGCAGACTTGTAGTCGCGGCTACTAATATCAATACCGATAACAAAAAACGCCAAAGCGTTCGTCTAATATTTTTAAGTGATTCAAAGAGCGTGCCTATTTCAGGACTGAAAAACCAAGAAGCGCTTCGCAGTTTGCTACGCTTGAAAGACGGCACGCTGGTTGGTCTAGTCAATAAAATAAACGGAACGCCACCTTCGAGAATCGTGAGGATTAATCCTAATACAGGTCAGATTACAAATAAAAGCAAAATTCCTGACCAAAAGCGGGTGACTACTATAGCTCAATGTCCGGACGAAAATTTTTATAGAATCGCAACTAAAAAAACAGGCGATACATATTTGTTCCAATTTGGTCAGGAGAAATCAATTAAATTGAGCTTCGACGGTCAGCCGTGGAATAGTGGTTTTATCGGTTTGGTTTGCGCTGGTTCCAATCAATTATACGCCTTGGGTGCCCTCAGGCATCAAGAATATCCTTTTTACCTGCACATCATCAATGGGAAGACTGGAAAAATAAAGAGGATACAAAAAGAGTTCAACGTTTCTGCAATTACGATTAGGTAGGCGATCGCTTTTGTTATAGTCCCAAGCTGGAATGGGGCTATAGCAGTTCTCGGTTGCATCCAATACACTGACCTAACCCCCAACCCCTTCCCTACAAGGAAGGGGAGTAAGGTAAACGTATTTCACTATGGGAGGGTCTAACCCTTGAAGGGTTCCAACAGTTTAGGCTTGCTACACAACAGGAGCAGCTATCAACGCTTCAGCTTATTTTTAGAGTAGCGATCGCCCGATCAAGAGCTTGCAATGCTGTTTCTACTTCTTTTTCTGTCACAATCAACGGTGGAACAAAACGGAGAACTTTGGGTCCTGCGGGTACGAGTAATAAGCCTTCATCCATTGCGGCTTTGACGATATCACCAGCGGTTAGCTGAATGGAAGCTTGCAACTCCATTCCGTTGATTAAACCCCAACCGCGTACTTCGGTAATTAGATGGGGATATTTGGCTGCGATCGCTCTCAACCCATCTCGCAATTGTTCACCGCGATCCTGGACATTCTGTAAAATATTCTCCTTTTCTAAGGTCTCACAAACCGAGAGCGCTACTCCACAGGCAAAAGGATTGCCACCAAAGGTGCTAGCATGTTCCCCAGGTTGGAAAACATCGCAAAATGACTTGCTCATCATCGCGCCGATGGGGATACCGCCACCTAACCCTTTAGCGCTGGTGAAAATATCTGGTTCAACGCCAAGATGTTCGTAACCCCATAATTTACCACTACGTCCCATCCCGACTTGCACTTCATCGAAAATCAGCAAAATGCCGATTTCATCGCATATTTTCCGCAGTTTTTGGAAGTAAGCAACATCACCCGGACGCACACCGCCTTCTCCTTGCAATGGCTCGATTAAAATCGCCGCCACGCGATAATCACCTTCATCAAGTTCGCTAATTGCGGCTTCTACTGCGGCAATATCGTTGTAAGGGACATAGTAGAATCCCGGCACTAATGGGTCAAAGTATTTTTGATACTTCGGCTGCCCGGTAGCGGTAACAGTCGCCAAAGTCCTTCCGTGGAAACTGGCATGAGCTGTGAGAATTATTGGTTTGTCAATTTGTAATACTGTGTGTGCGTATTTTCGCGCAAGTTTGATTGCAGCTTCATTCGCTTCCGCGCCGGAATTGCAGAAAAATACGCGATCGCTACAAGAATGTTCAACTATCCATTTTGCTAATTCACCCTGTTCGGGGATGTAGTACAAATTAGAAACGTGGTGCAGCTTTTGAATTTGCTTTGTCACCGCTTCTACTAATGCTGGGTGGGCGTGTCCTAAGGTGCAAGTGGCAATTCCCGCCACAAAATCCAGATATTCCCGTCCTTGTGTATCCCAAACGCGGCATCCTGCGCCTTTTTCTAGCGCTAAAGGAAACCGCGCATAAGTGGACATAACAACTTGATTAAAGCTATCTGCATCAAAGGGAGTAGATTGTACAGAATCTGACTGTGGAGGTATTGTCGCTGGTTTTAAAGTCTGCATACTTACGCTTCGCCTAGAGTGAAAGTTTTTCATCCTATAGTTATTTACTAGTGTGATAGAAAATCTTCAAAATT
This sequence comes from Nostocales cyanobacterium PMM_0081, assembly GCA_949127805.1. Taxonomy (GTDB): domain Bacteria; phylum Cyanobacteriota; class Cyanobacteriia; order Cyanobacteriales; family Nostocaceae; genus Hassallia. Next base: position 1,246 of record CASBQC010000446.1, on the reverse strand, counting down.
TCTTATTATTTATTCTCCTGTGTTAGGGAATGACAACAAGGGGACCCGAAGGGGGAGCAGGGGGGAGAAATATTTCTTTTTTCTTGCCCTTTCCCCTTTGCCTTTTTCCCTTTACCCCTCCTCAAATTGCCCAATGCCCAAAAGAGTGTCAGTGGTGAAAAACTGTGTATTCAACCCTTGAGCAAAAATATCGTCGCATCCAAAAAGAGTTGATGGCAGGAACCGCTACCCTCGGTGGTATCTTTCTCATTGGGACTTTATGGTACAGCTTAGTAGAAAAGTGGAGTTGGGAAGATGCAGCTTACATGACGGTGATCACCTTGGCTACTGTGGGCTATGGTGAAATACATCCTTTAGGAAGCCAAGGACGGTTGTTTACGATCGCCTTAATTTTAATGGGTGTGGTAACAATCGGTTTCATCGTCAATAGATTTACAGAAGCGTTAATTCAAGGTTACTTTCAAGAAGGAATTCGATTACGACAACAGCGACGCCTAATGGAATCTTTGTCAGAACATTATATACTCTGTGGATTTAGTCGAACTGGTCGTCAAATTGCCAAAGAGTTTCGTGCAGAAGATGTACCTTTTGTAATTATTGATTCGGACATTGAATCGGTGCGAAAAGGACAAGAGGAAGGTTATACATTATACCAGGGTGATGCAACTTTGGATGAAACTCTCTATAAGGTTGGCATTGAACGGGCAATTTGTATTGTTGCAGCGCTGCCATCTGATGCAGAAAATTTATACGTGGTGCTTTCAGCAAAAACACTTAACCCAAATATTCGAGCGATCGCCCGCGCTAGTACAGAAGAAGCTGTGCAAAAATTACAACGTGGTGGTGCTGATGCGGTGATTTCTCCTTATATTACTGGGGGTAAAAGAATGGCAGCATCTGCCCTCAGACCGCAGGTAATGGATTTTGTTGATGGTATTCTCACAGGTGCAGATCGGCAACTATATATGGAAGAAGTTTTGCTCGATCCGGCAATTTGTCCATATCTCGGTGAAACTTTGCAAAAAGCAAGATTGCGATCGCAAACTGGGGCATTAATTCTGGCAATTCGTCGCACCGATGGCACTCTCATCGGCGGTCCTACTGGCGATACTATTTTATTACCTGGAGATTTGCTAATTTGCATGGGTACAGCTGAACAATTGCGTAGCTTAAACCAAATCCTCGGACCAATTGGTTCTCACAAACTGCGTAAACCGAAAAATAGCTGATCGGGAGTGGAGGAGTG
>CASBQC010000445.1 GCA_949127805.1 Nostocales cyanobacterium PMM_0081 | reverse complement strand
CCCTGTCTCCTTGTCCTCTTGTCTCTACATTCGCAGCTAACTTCACCAATACCATATCGCAGCTGGCTTGCTTAATTAGGGTATCGACAACATTACCAAAAATCTTTCCTGGGGTAGATGTATTTCCTTTCCATCCCATTAAAAGTATATCTATATGTTGTTCGTTGATAGTTTCTAAAATTGCTTGGGCTGCATCGTGGGCAACGCGAATCTGTGTATGTAGGGGAATTTCCCAATTTTTCGCCATGACTTCTGCTTGTCTTAGCAAACGACGACTTTTTGCTGTCCTGACTGTTGTTTCTGATGGGGAACTGTGACGAGATACTAACATCACTTGGATGCATTCTATTTCATAATGGCGATCGCGGGCAATTGCGAAAGCCATTTCTAATAAAGTTGCTGCTGTTTCAGGATTAGCGATGGGTACTAATAATTTGCCTCTGCCAATGCTAGGCGATCGCGTTTGATAAACTACATAAGAGGGTTCTGGTTGCGGTCCTGACGATGCATTTGTACAATTAAGATGATCTGCTTCAGCGCGAATTATATCTGCACGGGTAATAATCCCAATCAGCCTTCGTCCTTGCAGTACTGGCAAGCGACTGATTTTATAACGGTCTAATAAATATAGTACATTGCTTAAGTTGTGCGTGGGTGATACTGTAACTGGACTGGTGGTCATGATTTCCCTTAAAGGAATATCATTTGCGAGATTGCGATCGCGTATTTTGAGTAAATCTGATTGAGTGACAATTCCAACTAACTTTCCTTCTTCTACCACCGGGAAACCACGATGATGAGAACGGGCAAATGCCTGCATCGCTTCTTCTAAAGTTGTCTCTGCTTCTAGAGTTTCCACTCGTTCCTGCATCACTTGTTTTGCAGTTAACTGTGTCAATATTCCTTCACTAGAAGCTTGTTTATTGATAGTTATGCCATTTATAAACAGAAGTTTATCATACAACGACCCAGGTACAACTTTATCAGCGACCAAATAAGATGTTACAGAAACAATCATTAAAGGTAGCACCAGATTGAAATCTGTAGTCATCTCAAATACAATCACAATTGCCGTGATTGGTACTTTAGAAACAGCGCTGAAAAATCCTCCCATTCCCGCTAGTGCATAAGTTGTGGGAGAACCTCCCCCCAAAAGGTGGAATTCGCACACACCAACTAAATAGCCTAACGTAGAACCTAAAATTAAACTCGGTGCGAATAAACCTCCTGGCGCTCCCGAACCAAATGCTATCAAAGTTAAGATAAACTGAGCGACAAAGGCGATCGCTGCCCATGAAGCATTGGCATTACCAGTAATTATCTGTTCTCGTAAGCCAGTATTATCACGAAAGTAATCAGGCAGCATTGCCATGATAATTCCGGAAACCAAACCAGCTAACGCCACCCGTAATGGTAAGCTGATATGCAGACTACGATAGAATTTTATACTTGTAATCAACCCTTGATTAAATAAAGCACCTAGCAACCCCGCAAAAATTCCCAACAGTACGAAAAAGGGAATTTCCGGAATCGAAAAGCTGGTAGAATACTTTATCAATTCTAGGTTCAGTGTCAAACTGCCACCACCCAACAGTCTAGATATTACCCCACCAATAAACGAGGCGATGATGGCGGTTCCCAGAGTCATTCCCGATAAATCTTGGAGTAACTCCTCCACAATAAAGAATACCCCAGCGAGCGGAGCGTTGAAAGCTGCTGCCAAACCCGCACCTGCACCCGCAGCAATCATTTGACGACGATGATCTGGAGAAGTGGGAACCAAGCGACTCATTCCCGCAGCTAAACCCGCTCCTAATTGGACGGTAGGTCCTTGTCGTCCCAAAGTTATTCCTGATCCCAGAGCAATAATTGCACTAATTAACTTGACACCTGCCACGCGCCATGATAACTTCATTGGTATATTAGCAAGCGAAGCTTTAACTTGGGGAATACCACTACCAGAAGCCTCAGGTGCAAACCTTTCGACTAGAAAGCCAGCCAAAAAGCCAAAGCTCATACCAACTGCCGGTAATACAATCCACGCTGGAAAAACATGGGATGTATGAACTCGCCATGTACCCAAATATCCTGCACCAAATTTTAGGAAAACAGCAGATAAAGCGGCAACGACACCAATCAAACAAGCTTCGGCGATCGCTAAACCTCTTCTTGGCTGCCAAAAACTCCGAAAGCGCTGAGTCAGAATAGCAAGCGACATAAAATTAAAGATTTAAAGTAAAAAACACTCATCTCAAGGATGAAGGATGAAGGATGAAGGATGAAAAAAGTATGAAGCGTGTTCACCAATAACCTTCTTACCCAGTCCCTATTCCCCAATCCTTCAAGTTTTTCTCCCGGTGGTGGAAAGTCCGTCTACTATGAGAGACGGAGTGTAACAAGAACCATTCCAATCAGCATCGCCACCAAGTAAAACCACTTCTTTAAGAGCAGTATAGACATTACCTGCAACCATAGTATCCTTAACCCGCCCAATTACTTGACCATTTTGGACGCGGTAGCCTAAATCAATATTGATCGAAAAGTCCCCAGAAATGCCGTTACCGCCGCCTAGCATTTGATCTACAATCAAGCCATTATTCAACTTTTTAATCAAATCTTGTAGCGAAGCTGAACTAGGCTCGATTAAGAAATTAAATAAACCAGGGGTAGGATAGCTACTTAAATCAGGGCGAAAACCGTTACCAGTACTACCTGTACCTAATTGATGTCCGGTAGTGCGATCGCCATAAAAATTTTGCAAAACTCCATTTTGGATAAATACCAAAAGCTGAGTTGGTGTACCTTCATCATCAAAAGGACAGCTGTAAGGTCCGGCAACTGGGTCTTGGTATAAAGTCAGAGTTGGCGCCATTACTGGTTTACCAATCCGTTCAGCCCAAGGAGAAGTTTTTTCCAGCACTCGTTTACCATTCAAAGCAGCTTGCACAGTACCCCAAAGCATATCAGCGGCTTTAGAAGTAAATAATACTGGAACGCGACCCCTAGGAGGTGGGACATTTTTTTTTGCCCACATCAACCGCTGTAAAATTTGGTTAGCTACTTTCTCCGGATGCAAGTTACCCCGCTGAGTTTGACCATCGGCAACACTTAAAAAATCATCACCGCGTACCCATTCAGCTTCTACATAAGAATTAAGAGTTGTATCGGTGTAGTAGCAATCTAAACCTTTGGTGTTGACAAGTCTGATAGTTTCCACATCGCATTCCCACTCAGCTGTACAGATAACATCTGGGTAAGCATCGCGAATGATCGCGATCGCTTCAGATCCCCAGTTTACCAACACCTCTATCGGCACATCTTCCCCCAAGTCTGGGTAAGAAGGTTGAGACTTGCTATTTAATTCTACAGGTTCCGGTTGATTCAATTGACTTAGAGATAGCGCCCGTTCCACCATTGCTTGCGCTTCCACAGAACCGTAAGCCACCGTCAGACCCGGACGCCCATTCTGCCACAACCGCAGTGCGGTACCTTCAGCTTGATTGGTTTCTAGCTGTTTTAGACGATTTGCCTCAAAAAACACAGGTCGAGAAAGCGATCGCGACTGATACACCTCAGCCGCTTCTGCCCCCAACTTGATAGCTAGTTCCAACAACTGTTCTGCTAGTGTATCTTGTGACAAATTTTCAGAACCCATGACCCTTCATGATTTTTGGATTAGTCATTGGTAATTTGAAGAGGGGGAAAGGTGAAAGGGTAAAAGGAAAAGAATTATTAACAATGCCCAATGCCCCATGCCCCATTCCCAATGCCCTAATTAAATTTACGGCAAATTGACCTCTTGCAACAGCCAGAAGCCGGCAAAAGATTCGGCTTGGCGATCGGACTGCACCCCGATAAAATGAACTCCGTTAGCTTTTTGCTTTGCTTCTTCAAAAGATGAAGCTTCTGCTATAGTTTGAGGATTTTTGATATTCGCCAAAATCCAACTTTCAGTCGCACCAGTTTCTAAAACTAATCTCATCCCTTTACTTGTGTCAAGTCTCAACCAAGCCAACTCCAAACCAGACATCCAACCCGCTAAAGGTAACGCTCTTGGTGAGAAAATTAACACACCAGGAATGCGGCTTTCCGGTGACAAGTTCGCAAATTCTATCGGGAAAGATTCACCAAAGGCGATTTCCCACTCATGCATATCCGCAAAATCCGCACCTGTTAAGGTAACAAATATCCATTGCTGTCCTTCCAAAGCATCGGGTAAACGTTGAGGTAAAGGACTTTCCAAACGCACTGAAGTATTAGTTCCCTCTTGATATCCAGGTTCTTGAGGATACACCTCTTCCATCCGCTGTTGCAGCCATTGATTAAGCATCAAAGTGCGACGGCTAGCTTGAGCGGGAATGCCGACATCCTGGCAAGCTTTAGTTATCATATTGTTCATTTGCCGCCGGAAAAAGCGGATTTTCAGTGGTGGTTCTCCAGCTTGGTCGATCGCTTCTTGCAAAGCCGTCCGCAACCAAGCAGAATTTACCTGCGTACTGGGGCAATACTGAGCATAGCGAAATAAAGAATCAGCTTTTGTGCGCGTATCTAAAGGACTCTCGCACACCAACACCTCCCAAATCTTTTTGTTGTTCTCGTCCAAAATCGGACGGGAGTAATAATCGATTTCCCAAATACTGCCCATGTTATGCCGTTTAAGTCTGGCGACTTCATACTTTTTCTTATATTTTCATAATATAGGGCGTTGGTTGTTCGTTTTGCTTATTCCTAAAGTTATTCTCGTAGTAAGCGCTTCAGCGCTTATTTTAAGCACAAAGCGTGCTTACTACGTGTGAGAGTCCACGCCTTGTGGATGATGGCAATTATCGTTTAGATTTATTAAACTTTTAGATATAAGCACAAATATGTATAGTAGTATCTGTGTCAAACCAAAATGAAGCTACCTGAACTAGATTTAGAAACCATTGACAGAATTATCGAAATGGCATGGGAAGATAGAACGCCATTTGAAGCAATTGAAAAACAATTTGGTTGCACCGAACAGCAGGTAATTACACTCATGCGTCGGGAAATGAAGCCATCCAGCTTTCGGATGTGGCGCCAACGTGTTGAAGAACGCAATACTAAGCATTTGCACAAGCGAGAATTTTTGGCTGGTCGATTTAAGTCAGATAATCAAAAGACTTAAGCGATCGCTTCTCAACTTTACCTATTTAGACACGCGAAAGTGGAAAACAATGTAGAGACGTAGCAGTGCTACGTCTCTACAAGGGTTTCGGGCAACGCATAATTAATTTATACGTCGATGTCTATTGTTTAGCAAACAAGCTTGTCATCGGCTTGATTCCTTTGGCAGTATCACCGGCTTGGTTCAGATATTCGTAAATTCCAAAAGCGTCTTCGGTGGTTCGCAACAATGAATAGTGATTGTAAGCTGTCTTATCTACTACACCCCGCGTACCGTGGTTAGTAATCACAATCGTTGCTATGTGACCACCACCAAAGTTAGCATTACTTTTAGGGTCAAAGCCGCAACATCCTTGAGCTTCATTTTCCTTCCGCGATCCGTTATTTTCATCCCAAGTAATAATAATCGCATTATTTCCCGGTGCTGCCCAAAGTTTTGAACTAGTGATTTGCTTGACAATTTCACCAATTTTTGCCTCACCAGTTTTAATCAGTTTTTGCAGGTCGGGACACTCTTCTAGACCGTGCATTTCATTACACTGATTGAGTATAATATGGCTGTAGTTGGGAACCTTGCCGCTTTGTAGGTCTGTAGCAAACTGTTCAAAAGCGACAATTTTATTTTGCAAGTTCGGATCGTCCTGCACATTTTTAAAGCTGATAAATCCATTGTGCTTTGAAGCATAAAGCGGACGTTTAGCATTGGGAGAAACGATCGCTTTTGAACCAGGATTAGGTATATCTTCAAAATATCCCTTCCAAGTTAGACCTTTCTCCTCTAACTGATTCATCAAACTTTTAGAAGTGACTGTGTGGTTAACATAATCAGATTTGCGAGAATTATGACAAAACTGGTCTGAACTACCAGCTTGACAATAAAAAGCGTCATCGTCATGGATGCCAAAAGTATCGCCACCTAACATAGCGATATAATTAGCTTCACTTGGATGTACTTCAGCGTAGAAATTAGCAGCTAAGTTATAGGTTTTTGCCAATTGATTGATTATTGGTGCGCTGGGATTACCAATAATCTGGTCGTAAGATTTGTTTTCTTCAATAATGACGAAAATATGCTCGTATTTAGGAATTGCTTTATCTTCATTCGTGGGGACTGAGACTGATAGTGTTGGTGTATTTGCATCTTTAGTTTTGGGTGAGCAAGCGATCGCTATCAAACTCAAACTAAATACACAAAGTCCCAAAATAATCTTTTTCGGTGTTGGGCGCATATCAATAATGTGGTATATTTGTTGATAATTTTACTTATATTATCCTTACAAGTGACTAAGCTGCATCTAGAAATACCCGGATTCCAAGAACTTCATTCAGAATTTCTATCTAAACAATCTAACATTGGTAGTTACAGTATTAATGGACTTAATATCATTGCCCTACCGAATATATATCATCCAGAACCAACTTCTAGCACCTTGTTTTTCTTGAAAACTATTCTCGAAAAATATCAAGGACTAAATAGCAAGAAAGGACGACTGCTGGAGTTAGGGTGTGGTACAGGTGTTATTGGATTATGTTGTAGTCAATATGTAGAAGAATTGTACCTTTCTGACATAGACGAAAATGCTGTATTTTGCACCCAGATTAATGCATTCCTAAATTACATGCAGCCAAACGTATACCATTCTAACCTCTTCGAGTCTTTACCTGATATTTTATTTGATGTGATCCTTTTTAATATACCTTTTTTAGACAAAAAGATTGAGGCAAGTGTAGAAGTCGCAACGAACGATTTAGACGGTCAAATATTCATTAATTTTATGAAAGAAGTTCCTAAATATCTTGCCCCGAAAGGAGATGTGTTTTTTAGTTATTCAAATCTGGGAAATTTAGAACTTTTTAAGACAATTCCCGAATTCTTTATCGTGGAAAAAATTGCAACTGAAGTAGATCAAAAAACCGGAATAAACAGAAGTATGTTTCACATGAAAATGCGTTAATTTGTAGCTTTTTTTAAACGCAAAGGTACGCTAAGGTAAGCGCAAAGGTACGCAGAGTGTTCCTTGAGATTTTCGCGATGAAATGCACCTGACGATTAAAATCGCGGCTACTCGAACAAAGCCTGCCTACGCAGGCTACAAAACCCCTGATTTTAGATTAGTCCGCGCAGGCGGACTTGGTTTGTTTAGCCGCGATTTTAATCGTTCGGGTGGACGTTATCCCATTTGTAATGTTTTCAAATATGTAACGGTGCGAAGATAGTGGCTACATAGGTGCTAGTTTTACTTTAAAGTATCTATATAAGGTAGAATTACGGTGATCAAACCGAAAGTTGAAAGTGGTAGAATGCTGATTCATCGCTCTTTAGCAGCGATTGTTGGCATTCTGATGTTGTCGCATCCGATAGTGACGATCGCATCCGTTGCAAATACGATCGCTCAACAAACACCAAATAATTCCCCAGAATACCTTAAGGGAAAGCAACTGTTAGATGAAGCACAGAAGCTTTTGCAGCAAGGTACGGGAGAATCTATAAAACAAGCGATCGCACTTTATCAACAAGCTCTTTTAATTTGGCAAAAAATAGGCGATCGCTTTCAGGAATTTAGCACACTGAGAAGCATTGCTACTGCTTACTATGGGCTTTCGCAATACCAAAAAGCACTCGAATATTACAATCAAGCTTTAGTTATCCCACGTAAACTAAAATCTAGTTTTGGTGAAGCTCTGACGCTTCTTCAAATTGCCCACTGTTACTGGAGTTTGGGCGATAACCAAAAGGCATTAGAATTATACAACCAAGCGCTGTCATTCTTTCAAGCTGAGAAAAAACTTGACTTTGCAGCGTTCGCGCTACAGGGTATCGCTCAAGCATACTCCAATTTAGGCGAAACGCAAAAAGCACTCGATGCCTACAATCAAGAATTAGAAATTCACCGTATCACGAATAATACTGCCAAACAAGCTAGTACACTCAGCGCGATCGCTTCAGTTTACAGTTCCTTGGGTGAATTTCAAAAAGCCTTGCCAATCTTAAATCAAGCACTGGAAATTCAGCGTTTGAGAAAAGATATTAACAGACAATCTGAGATTTATCGTAAAATTGGTTCAATTTATAATTCCTTAGGTGATAATCAGCAGTCTCTTAACTTCTTAAATCAAGCGTTGAAACTGAAACAACAAGCGCAGGTAAATTTGACTGGAACTGCGCTTCTCCTTAGCCTTTCTCAGCAAGCGCTTATTAACTTGAGTATTGCAAGCACTTACATATCTTTAGGTGATTATCCTTCATCGATTTCATACCACAACACTGCGCGATCGCTTTTACAAAAAGCCGGAGACCGTATCAATGAAGCGAAAGTTTTAACCTCAGTTAGCCTAGCATACGATCAATTGGGCGATAAACAAAAAGCTCTAGAATCTTTAAATCAAGCTTTGGGACTTCAACGTGAAATTGGTAATCCTGGAGATAAAGCTTCTACCCTTACTAGTATCGGGGATATTTATCAATCATTCGGCGATTATCAAAAAGCGCTAGATACATATAATCAAGCATTAACTCTTCAGCGTCAAGTACAGGCTGGTTCTGGAGAAGCAAGTACACTTACAGGTATTGCTCAAGTATATAGTCTTTTAGGAGATTATCAACTAAGCATTGACACTTACACTCAAGCATTAGAGATATTTCAAAAAATAGGCAATCGCACTCTCGAAGCGCAAACTCTTAATAGCATTGGTACAGTTTACCGCATTACTGAAGATTATCCTAAAGCACTAGAATATTACAATAAAACACTAAAAATTTGGCGTGAACAAAAGTCACTAATTTTTGAAATTTCTACACTTACAGGTGTAACTGTAGTTTATGAATTATTAAAAGATTATCCCAAAGCGCTGGAAGTTGCAAACCAAATACTTTTGTTGTCACGTCAACAAAAAAATAGTTTCTATGAAGCTTCGGCTTATGCTTTGATGGGAAGGGTTTATCTAGCGTCAGGTGATTATCAAAAATCACTAGATGCCTCTATGAAAGCATTATCTGGGTTGGAAAAATTAGGTATTCGTCAGGGAGAAGCTAACGTTTTAGGCAATATTAGCAAAGCTTACAATTCATTAAAGCAGCCAGACAAGGCAATCAGCATTTATAATCAGCAATTAGGATTATACCAAAAGTTAGGCGATCGCAAAGGTATTGCGAATACGCTTTATAATATTGCCGTAACCGAACGCGATCGCAACAACTTTCAAGCAGCGCAAAAACAAATAGAATCGGTGATCGCAATTGTCGAAGATATCCGCATCAAAGTTAATAACCAAGATTTGCGAAGCTCATATTTTGCCTCAATACAAAAATATTATCAGTTTTATATCGACTTATTGATGCGCTTGCACAAACAGCATCCAGATAAAGGATACGACGCTTTGGCACTGCAAGTTAGTGAACGCGATCGCGCCCGCAGTCTGGTAGAATTGTTGAATGAAGCTAACGCTGATATTCGTAAAGGTGTAGATCCGAAGTTGCTCGAAGCTGAACGCAACTTACAGCAAAGATTAGATGCTACAGAAAAACGTCAAATTGAATTAGGCAACAAACCAAATACAGAAGCGCAATTGCAAGCGCTACAAAAAGAAATTTCCGCACTTTTAGAACAAAATCGACAAATCAAAGCCCAAATTAGAGCCTCAAGTCCCCGTTACGCTGCACTTACACAACCTCAAGCTCTCACATTAGCACAACAGCAACAGCTACTTGATGATGATACCCTAGTTTTGGAATATTCTTTAGGCGAAGACCGCAGCTATCTTTGGGCAGTTAGCAAAACAAGCATTAAGAGTTACGAATTACCCAAACGTGCAGAGATAGAAGCGATCGCAAAGCAATTTAATGGATTGCTGAAAAGAGATAATTATCGCTTAGACTCAACAATATCAACATCGGTTGTATCTACTCCCGGTTCACTTCCAGATGTCAAAGTCGCAAGCAAGTTGAGTCAGATACTTTTACAACCCGTCGCAAAAGAGTTGGGAAATAAGCGTTTAGTGATTGTCAGTGATGGTGCGTTGCAATATTTACCCTTTGCAGCTTTGCCGAATCCGAAGAACCTAACCCCCCAACCCCCTTCCCTACAAGGGAAGGGGGAGTATGAGTCTAACTCTCCTCTACGAGGAGGGGAGAGGTTACTTACGCCTTTATTAGTTGAACATGAAATAGTTAACTTGCCCTCAGTATCCACCCTAGCAGTTTTACGCAAAGAAGTAAATAACCGTCAACCCGCACCGAAAGCGATCGCAATTCTTGCCGATCCAGTTTTTCGCAGCGATGATCCACGTTTGAAATCACCACAACAGCCAGTAGACAAACGTAATGTCAACGAACTCGATTTATCAACATCAGCTAGAAGTAGTGGTGTAAAATTTGATCGTTTACCCTTTACCCGTACAGAAGCCGATCGCATTTCGGCTTTATTTCCCGATGCCTTACGCAAAGAGGCATTTGACTTTGCCGCTAGTCGTGCGATCGCAACCAGTCCCGAACTCAGCCAATATCGCATTGTCCACTTTGCCACACACGGCATCCTGAATAGCACGCAACCAGAATTATCTGGAGTAGTCCTGTCGCTCTTTGACAACAAAGGAATGCCGCAAAACGGTTTTTTACGACTGAACGATATTTTTAACCTCAACTTGCCAGCAGAATTAATCGTCCTCAGCGCTTGCGAAACAGGTTTAGGTAAAGAAATCAAAGGAGAAGGATTAGTAGGCTTGACAAGAGGCTTCATGTATGCAGGTAGCCCGCGAGTCGTCGTCAGTTTGTGGAGTGTCAATGACGAAGCCACATCAGAATTGATGACAAAATTTTATCAGAAAATGCTGCAAGACAAATTAAAACCTGCGGCTGCGTTAAGGCAAGCACAAATAGATATGTTAAAAAATGAGAACTTTGCTGCCCCATATTACTGGGCAGCATTTACACTTCAAGGCGAGTGGAATTGATATTAGCAAAAATTTTCTCTCTTCCTCATTCCTCTGCGTTCTCTGCGTCCTCTGCGGTTCGTTTTTCCGTAAAGGAGTGCGTAAGTCCTAAAATAATTTGGAATAACTTATTTTTTGGAAGCCTCTCATGTCAGGATACAAACTAAACGAACTAGAATTACAAGATGCAATCTCCAATCTGCCCGGTTGGACAATAAAAGAAGGCAAATTGCACAAAGAATATAAATTTAGTACCTTTGCCCAAGCAATGGGTTGGATGGTTAGCGTCGCTATCTACACCGAGAAAATAGAGCATCATCCCATATGGTTGAACATTTACAACTTGGTTAAGGTTGATTTGATGACCTACGATCTAGGTAATGTCATCAGTAACCTAGACGTAGAACTGGCTAATAAAATGGAAGAACTAAGTAAAGCATTTCATTAATTAGACATCTCCAAAAAAGACGTAAAGACGCGATAAATCGCCGTCTGTACAAGGGTTTCGGGCAACGCATAATTAATTTTTGGAGATGTCTATTGGTGTTGGTGAATCGCGGTATGAATCTGAATGTAGAGACGCGATACCCTTGCGTCTCTACAACGGTTCTGGCACCACGACAAATCATTTTCATACATGAAATCAGCAATGCCCAATTCAGTAACACCAAAAATTTTTCCCCTTTCCTTCTTTTTCAAGTCAGGCGATCGCGGAATAATATAAATACACAGCATGTCGGAGTCAAAAATTCTATGTCCCTCACTTTTGAAGACTTGGAAAAAATGCAACAACAGTACCCCGACTATCGGATGGAATTAGTCAAGGGTAATATAATTGTTATGAGTCCATCAGGATATGAGTCTGATGAAGTTGCAGCTGCGATGATATCCGAGTTAGCCAACTGGGTTAGACCACGTAAACTCGGACGAGTAACAGCTTCCAGCGCTGGTTTTAGATTACCAAATTCAGACTTACGCACACCAGATGCATCATTTGTGTTGGCAGAACGCTTGCGTCGCAGTCCTAAATCTTTTGCTCAATTAGCTCCGGATTTGACGGTTGAGGTGAAGTCACCGAGCGATAATTTAGAAGAAGTTCGAGCAAAAATTCAAGAATTTCTCGCGGTGGGAACTAGGGTAGGAATTCTCATCAACCCAGACGAGCGGATTGTTGAGGTTTACTATTCTGGACAAGAAGCGGTGATACTTTGTGATGGGGATGTTCTCACGGTTCCCGATTTGCTTCCAGGTTGGGAAGTGCAGATTAGCGATTTGTGGGCGCCAGAGTTTGATTAAGCGCGTTTTTGGAAGGCAAAGCGATCGCATAACGTCCTTGGGGAAAGTAAAAATTCATCAATAGGCGTTCCCAATTTGTTCAAAAGTCCCTATTATAACTATATCTCTAGTGGTTTTTGCCGAGAAAAATACTAATAGGACTTACGCAAGTGTCATATTTTTTTGTAGAGGTTGTCAAAAGTCAAGGGTCAAAAGTCTAAAAAATCTGGACTTTTGAATGCCACTTGACTCTTAACTCCGATAACACTTGGTGCCCAAAAATGACCTACTGCCTCAATCCCATATGCTCAAAGCCTCTCAACCCTGACGGGATGGTATTCTGCCAATATTGTGGGACAAAGTTAATACCGTTGCTGAAAAATCGCTATCGGATCATCCGTCCACTGGGAAGTGGAGGATTTGGTAAAACTTTTTTAGCAGAGGATGAAGACAAACTCAATGAACATTGTGTTGTCAAGCAGCTAGCACCGAAAGTATCAGGATCAAGCGCTTTGCTGAAGTCAATGCAGCTTTTTGAAGATGAAGCGCGGCAGTTGCAACAGTTGGGAAAAAATCATCCCCAAATTCCCACATTACACGCTTATTTTAATCAGGATAATTCTCTATATTTAGTTCAAGAATTTATTGAAGGTAAAACTTTAACACAAGAGTTAAACGAACAGGGATGTTTCAGTGAAGAGAAAATTTGGAACATCTTAAAAGAATTATTACCAGTTCTCAAATTTATTCACGATAATCAGGTAATTCACCGAGATATTAAACCAGATAATATTATTCGTCGTGACAGCGATGGACAATTGGTATTAATTGATTTTGGTGCTTCCAAGCTAGTAACAAACATCAAAGGACAACAAGGTACACAGATTGGTACGCATGGATATAGCCCCATAGAACAAATGAAATCTGGGGAGGCTTACCCAGCCAGTGATTTATTTAGTTTGGGGGCTACATGCTTTTATCTGTTGACAGGAATTAACCCATTTGAATTGTATATAAATTCCGGCTATAGCTGGGTAACAACGTGGAGTAAATACGGAAAAGTTCAGATATCCCAAAAACTTTATCAGGTAATAAATAAACTTTTACAAACAGAGATTCAGAACCGCTACCAGTCAGCAGATGAAGTTCTGCAATTGCCTCAGATATCACAACCTATTACCCAGATACAGAAGTCACGGTTTAATTTTCAGTTACCGCTTGTACCCGCACCATTCAGAAACAAGAAATGGCTAATATATCTACTGGTTTCCGTGTTTATATTCAGCGGATATCTCATTTTACATATAGATAACTCCATCTTGATTGGACATTCAGGTGAAGTGAATTCCCTTGCTTTTAGCCGCGATCGCATTACCCTTGCCAGTGGTAGTGATGACAAAACTATCAAAATTTGGAACCTGAATAATCAAAAAGAAATTCGCACCTTAAAAGGGCATTCAGATTGGGTTTATTCTGTTGCTATTAGCCCAGATGGTCAAATTCTTGTGAGTGGTAGTAAGGACAAAACTATCAAAATCTGGAATCTGAAAACTCTACAACTAATAAACACCCTTGAAGGACATAAAGACTTTGTTGATTCCGTTGCCATTAGCCCAGATGGTCAAACTATAGCTAGTGGTAGTTACGACCATACCATCAAACTCTGGAATCTGAAAACTCTACAGTTAATAGGCACCTTTGAGGGACATTCAGCACAAGTTTTGTCAGTTGCCATTAGTCCAGATAATCAAACTCTGATCAGTGGCAGTAAGGACAAAACTATTAAAATGTGGAATTTGAACAGAGGACAGCTAATCCGCACTATTCAAGGACATTCCGGTGATGTGAATGCGATCGCTATTAGTTCCCGTGGAGACATGTTTGCAAGTGCTAGCGATGATAAAACCGTCAAAGTGTGGAATTTGAACACAGGACAGGAAATCCGTACAATTCCAACAGATTCCGCTGATGTGAATGCGATCGCTTTCAGTCATGATGGTAATAAAATTGCTAGCGGCAGCGATGACAAGATTGTAAGAATCTGGAACCTGATGAGTGGAGAGCAACTAGATCCCTTAAAAGGGCATTCGGGTGCGGTTTATGCCGTTGCTTTTAATCCAAATGACAACACACTGGTAAGTGCTAGTGCTGACAAAACCATCAAAATTTGGCGTCTTCGGTGAAGCGTTACAAAACTATAACTTACGCAACTGTCACACGAAAAACAATAGGGGGTGTAGAGACGTAGCAGTGCTACGTCTCTACATTTATTTTTTGAACATGTATGTGATTCAACCGAGAACCGCTATATTCTTCAACAAATCTAGCAATAATGGGCAGTACCCACCCTACCAAGTAACGAGAGAACGATAGAATAAACCTTATTTGCTCCCGCTTTACAAGACTAACTATGACGATCTATTCAATTCAACGTGCATTTGCTAACCGTCAAGCTCTCAAAGTTATCAGCGGTTTGAACAACTTTGACGCCGATCGCACAGCCGCTATTGTGAAAGCAGCCGATCTCGGTGGTGCTACTTTTGTTGATATTGCCGCAGATCCAGCTTTGGTTCAATTAGCTAAAAGTTTAACCAACTTACCAATTTGTGTATCAGCAGTTGAACCCGAAAAGTTTGTTCAAGCTGTTGCCGCTGGTGCTGATTTAATTGAAATCGGCAATTTTGATTCTTTCTATGCTCAAGGACGCCGTTTTGAGGCTGAGGAAGTTTTAGCCCTGACTCGCGAAACTCGCGCCTTACTGCCAGAAATCACCTTATCTGTGACTGTTCCCCACATCCTCACATTAGATAAACAGGTACAGCTAGCCGAGGAATTGGTGAAAGCAGGTGCTGACATCATCCAAACCGAAGGTGGTACTAGCAGCCAACCCACACACCCTGGAACTCTAGGATTAATTGAAAAAGCTGCTCCCACCTTAGCAGCAGCTTATGAAATTTCTCGTGTAGTATCAGTGCCAGTATTGTGTGCTTCCGGCATTTCTAACGTCACAGTTCCACTAGCGATCGCTAGCGGTGCAGCTGGTGTTGGCGTCGGTTCTGCCATCAATCAACTTAACAGCGAAATCGCAATGATTGCTGCTGTGCGCAGTTTGGTGGAAGCTTTGGCAAAAACTGCTGCCCTCACCATATAAAGGCTACGGTGCACACACAAGTCGGAAAAAATCAAATTTGTTTGTTAAAAGCCCCTCAGACTAAAGTCGCTGGCTCACGGACAAAGCCCATCTTCATGGGCTAAATACAGAAAAACCAATTTTAGAGACTAAAGCGTCTGAGGGGCTTTGAGTGACTTGTGTGTACACGCTAGCTCTATAAGGGTGGGGCTATACAAACAAAGCCTACCGACCTAGGCTAAATAATCTTAGACCGCGCAGGCGGTCTTTGTTTGTATAGCCGCGACTTCTAGTCGTCAGGCACTTTTATTTACGCCAAACAATCCTTCAACGCATAGATTACTTGGTCTTGCTGTTGTTGTGAAAGTTCTGGGAACATCGGCAAAGATAAAACCTCATTGCAAGTTTGTTCTGCTACAGGCAATTGTCCTGGCTGATAACCCAGACTTTGATAAACTGGCTGTAAATGTAAAGGGTGGGGATAGTAAATCATCGTACTTACACCCAAAGATTGCAAAGAGTCGCGAACCCAGTCGCGATGTTTGGCGCTAATACCATTTCGTCCTTCAGATAATATAAGAATTGTGTATTGATTCCAAACGCCTGAACCACCAGTTAATTCTTGAGGAGGGATGATACCAGGAATTGATGTGAGTAAGTGATGGTAACGAATTGCGATCGCTCGTCGCTGATTATTCCAAGTATCGAGATAACGTAGTTTAATCTGAAGAATAGCCGCTTGTAAAGCATCTAAGCGACTATTTACACCTATTTCTTCGTGAAGATAGCGATTTTTACTACCATGATCTTTTAATATTCGCAGCTTTGCCGCAATTTCTGGATCGTTGGTTGTTATTGCCCCTCCATCACCGCAACCACCAAGATTTTTAGTTGGATAGAAACTAAAGCAACCGATGTGTCCCATGCTTCCTACTCTTTGCCCTGCCCAACTTGCGCCTGTAGATTGAGCGCAATCTTCAATTACTATTAAATTATGAACTTTGGCTAAATCCATCAAAGCAGTCATATCCACAGGTTGTCCAAACAAGTGAACTGGGATAATTGCCTTCGTTTTGGGTGTAATTGCCGCTTCTATTTGCTGCAAATCTAAATTCAAGGTAGTAGCGTCAATATCAACGAAAACTGGCTTTGCACCTACAGCGCTGACAACTTCTGATGTGGCAATAAAAGTAAAAGGTGTAGTAATCACCTCGTCACCGGAAGTAATTCCCAACGCTCGTAGGGCTAAATAGAGCGCATCAGTACCAGAGTTACAAGTAACACATTGACTTACACCATGATAAGCCGCAAACTGTTGCTCAAAGCTGGCAACTACAGAACCACCTATATAACGTCCAGAAGCCAAAAGTTCTAAAACAGCGGCACTCACTTCTGCTTCAATGGTGCTGTATTGCTGCTTGTTATCAAAGGCAGGAATAGAATTTATGCTTTGGATCATGAGTTTTCATTTTATTTGAATATTGATGACCAAAAAAGTATGTTCGCCCTTGGCGTCTCCCCTTGGGAGAAGTATGAAGGATAAAGGATGAAAAACTTGTCCTTGATTCTTCTCCTAAAGGGAGACACACTCGCGTTCGCGAACATACTTCAGATGACTGTCGATTTTTGCCCTTTTGAATTGTTGATCAAAAAGCTATTTAAAGACTGTCGAACAAAAATCGCCTAAGTAATAATTTTTACTTAGACTTATAATTGGTAAAGCTACCAATTGCTTGCATAAAAGGTGATATATATCAACCAAGATCCAACACCTCGAATTAAAGTTCCAAGTGTGTAGGCTGTTTTGGGAAAAAAACTTCAGGAGGTAAAAAATCCATGCACGATTGGATAAAGTTGGATTTGGTTGATTTGGTTATTGCTGTGGGATTAATGGCGATCGCCATTGGTTTATCTGCGCTTTCTAGACTAGGACTCGAATTCAACTTAGCCCTCGCTACCGGGAGAACCATCCTACAACTACTTGTGTTGGGATACGTTTTAGACTTCATCTTTGCTTTTAATAACCCTTGGGCAGTTTTGGGGATTTTGGCAATAATGCTGACGATAGCAGCGATTGTCGCACGAAATCGCATCTCTGAGAAAATACCCCAGGTTTTGCCCTTAGTCTGGGGAGCAATTTTCATCAGCACTTTCATCACACTGTTTTACACCAACTTCTTAATTATTCAACCAGATAGGTGGTATGAACCGCAGTATTTAGTTCCTTTGGCGGGGATAATCTTAGGTAATGCCATGAATGCAGCGGCGATCGCCGGGGAACGTCTTGTGAGTACAATTAACTCCAGCCACCTAGAAATTGAAACCCACTTAAGCTTAGGGGCAACACCTATGCAAGCAGTTACTCAATACCGCAAAGACGCCATCAAAGCCGGATTAATTCCCACTTTAAATCAGATGACGCTTATCGGTATGGTCGCACTACCACCAATCACCACCGGACAGTTGCTAGGTGGAGTTAGACCCCTTGATGCTGTATCCTACGAAATTTTGATTATATTCGCGATCGCATTCACCAACTTGTTGACAACTCTCTTAATTACTCGCGGTTTATGTCACCAGTTTTTTAACTCCACCGCACAGTTGGTGAGGTGAGGGGGAGTCGGGAGTCGGG
>CASBQC010000444.1 GCA_949127805.1 Nostocales cyanobacterium PMM_0081 | reverse complement strand
GAGTTAGAAGTACAGTATGGAATGAATAATTATAAACAAAAAAATGCTGCTAAAGGCAAAGAATTATTAATCAAAAACTACTCTTGTTCTTTACCAAAAGAGAAAGATAAAAAAATTGAGCAATTGGCATTGCAAGATATACAATCATATGCATCCAATAACTCATGACTTACTCAATACAATAAAAGAGCAGAATATTAGTATTGAGGATTATTGATGGTAAAAGTCTTTGTTTACGGCACGCTTAAACCAGGTGAAGCAAATTATCAAAGATACTGTGCGCTTCAGGTGGTAGATGCTAAGAAAGCTTACACTTTTGGTCAATTGTTTGCTTTACCGATGGGCTACCCAGCAATGACGCTAGGAGATAGCCTTGTCTACGGATATTTACTGACATTTGTTGATGCAAAGGTTTTAAATAACCTAGATATCCTAGAAGATTATCAGCCCTCCAGACAAAGAACTGAAAATCTTTACAATCGACAAGAAGTTGAAATATACGATCTACAAGGGCGATCGCTTGATATGGCTTGGGTGTATTTAATGACCCCAAACCAAATTTGTCAACTAAAAGGCAGCCGACTACAGCGCGATGGCTGGTGGAGTGGCTGCGGCTTAACAGTTGAGCAAACTTATAAAGAGCGGAGTTAACAGAATTAATTTAGTTCCTGTTCAGTTTTTTCTGATTCAGGTACAAGCCAATTAACTGGATGTGGGGGAGATGCTTCTGCTGTTTTGGGAATGGGGAAGACAGGAGTATTGATAGCAACCATCAGTGGCGAGGCAGCAACAGGCGAAGGCGTCTGTTGTGTCGGTTCGATTGAAGGTTTTAGAGCCATTTGAGTTAGAAAGGAATCTCCACCTGGTAGCCAGCCAGAAACCGCACTAATGACACAAGCTGCGACGGCGGTACCTCCACATACCCAGGCTAGCCGGGAACGGCGACGTAAAGAAGCCATTACTTGCTGGACAGTTTGTTCTATTGGCAGTATTGGCTGTGGTACGGGAAGATTCCGCACGCTTTGCCGTAGCTTTAACAGTCGAGCATACAAGACTTGGACTGAGGCATCATTTGCCAGCCATTGTTCAACTTGCTTGCGTTCGGCAGCTGTCACCTCGCCATCGAGGTAAGCACTTAATAACTCGAAGCGATCGCGCTTCACCATATCCATAGCACCCGTAGATTCATTGATTTGTTTAACTCCCTGTATTTGCAAATCTTTATTAGCGTGCAAATCAGAGCCATCGGAAAACTGAGAATCAGTAGTCATTTTAACATTATTACCAATTCCAACACGGGTTAAACGAGCGGACAGGGATGAGAAATTAATCAATTTTTCTCCTGGCAGCAGAAGCACTCTACAATTATCTTAAATTTTATGGAAATCAATCCTTAAATTCTGCAATTGTAGCAGAGGTAGGATAGATAGTGTTAGTTACGAATCTAAATAATTTTGCAATTGAGTTTGCAATCTGGATCTAGCTCTGGCTATTCTCGACTTAACGGTTCCCAAAGAAACACCGGTGATTTCGGCAATTTCTTCGTATGCCATTCCTTCGATTTCTCTCAGAACAATTGTAGTGCGGAATACTTCTGGTAAATCGGCGATCGCTTCGCGCAATTGCTCGTAAAATTCTCTCGTTGTTAGCTCTTCTTCAGGTCCTGGGGTATCTCCAGCTATTTCCCAATCCATCTCGCCGTCCTCTAGCGTACGGGGAGCATCGAGGGACAAGGGGCTAACAACCCGCTTGCGTTTGCGTAACTCATCGTAAAACAAGTTTGTGGCAATACGGCTCAACCAGCCCCGGAACTTAGCTGGCTCTTGCAATCGGTTAACATTCCGATATACTCTAATCCAAACTTCCTGAGCCAAATCAGCTCTGTCAGCCCAATCAGGAGCGAGGTGGTATAAAACCCTATCAACTTGACTCTGAAAGCGGCGCATAAGTTCCGCAAACGCAACACGATCTGGGCGCAGTCCAGTTTGACAGCGCAAAATTAAATCGTGGTTAGAGAGTTTGTCAACTTGCACTGACGCTTCTGGAAGCCTCGCATCAACCGTTGACCAGGATACAGGAATCGATTGACTCATAGAACGCACTGACTTTAGAACATCCCTATCTATTAGACCTGCTAATCAGTAAGAAGTTCCTTTGGTGAGTGACGGATTTATGACTGGAACAATAGTAAACTATTATGAACAGGCAATGCTAATCGAAGCCATTTTTTGTCACTTCTAATCAAAAATGCTGCTGAATATTTATTTTGTTGTATAGGATGTGGTACTTATTTGGTGGATAATTAGTTTTCGGCAACAAGCTGTCAGATCATCAAGGAAGTTATCTAGGTCAAAAAAATAGTTATAAGTTGGATAATCTCTTATATTGCAAAGGTTGTCGTCATTTAAATCATTAAGATATTATCTTTTTATAGACCAGAAAAAATCTTTTATCATGTTGTTTTTTGCGGTCTATAAAATATGGCTATATGTCTGGCAAAATCAAATGTTAATTATTATTTTTATCGCGGGGAATGCCGCTGTTTTATCTGTTACCTTTCAGTGGCGAGTTGCACAGCAATGTTACTTAGCAATGTGCAATATTAAAAACTGACCATCTACGGTTGACAAATTAGTGAAAAACTTTCAATAAGCAGAGGGCGGATTGTCCAAAGGCCATGAGAACTTCGCTTATTTTCCGCCCTTGTCGCAAAGTGTCCACAAGACAAGAAGGTATTTTCTATTTTCTCCTATTTTCTCTTTTTTGTGTGCTTAGTCTTTCTTTATCTTGCCATTTTTAGCTGGTGTAGCTACCATGACTGTTATTTTTTGAGCATCGTTGCCAAAATCGTTAGTGTAGTTTGATTATGTTCCTGATAACTAGTATCAACATTAGTTTGACTGGGGACGCGAACTTGTAAAAAGAAATTAAGGGAAAATGTAATTGTGACCGCTAGCAATAATTTTTCAAACATGATTTTTCTCTCACCCACACCATTAATGATTGATTGCTATACCTCCAGAGTTCCTGAAAACGAGGTTTTTCACCCAAGTTTTTCTGCGGGAATAGCCTACATAGCCCTAGTTTGCCCACTGGTATTGGGATATTCATAAGGAAACGGATAATTATTTGTGAATTTTTCATAACTGTTTATAAAACAGAAATAATAGGTGATGACAATGGGAAGAAATGAATCTGTAGCTCGTATAGTCATGTTGCTCTGTTTTGGCACAGCAATTTTATCTCTGGCTGTGCATTGGCGGATAATTGCAGCAAAAGGGCAGTTTGAGGAGTCAGCCTCTACTAGGTTGCGGCAAGATGCGACAATGGCTTCAGGAGCAGCGAGTGCGTCTACGTTGTCTTCAATGTCTGCTGGGAAGTCGGCAAAAGCAGGAAAAAATGTAGCTAGAGAAGCACAGTTAGCAAAAAATAATCGGCTGGTGGTAGAGGAAGCAAAAAAGCCAAAGTTCTTTTTAGCGCAAATCGCGAAACCAAAATCAGCCAATAGCCTGGCAGTTAAGTCGCAAGTGGTGGTAGATTTAAGCGATCGCCGCGCCTATGTTTATGCTAAAGATGAAGTCATAGCCAGCTACCCAATTGCTGTTGGTAAAAAGGGTTGGGAAACACCCACAGGTTCTTTCCAAGTAATGTACATGCAACACTATCCTGCGTGGCGTCACCCTATTACAGGCAAAGTGTTTGCAGCAGGTACTGATAGCCCTTTGGGAGATAGATGGATTGGTTTTTGGTCAGATGGACGCAATCAAATTGGTTTTCATGGCACACCGGATGTCGAGGTAGTTGGAACTGCGATATCTCACGGGTGCTTAAGAATGCGTAATCCGGATGTGCGAATGCTATACAAGCAAGTGGGTTTGGGGACTACTGTGATAGTACGGGAATAAAGTCAAGGGTCAAGGGTCAAAGGTCAATGGTCAAGGGTCAAAGGTCAAAGGTCAATGGACTATTGACTATTGACTATTGACTATTGACTATTATTTTTGTTCAAAATTAGGCGCACATGCCTGAAGTAAAGTGCTGACTTGTTGGAGAATGCCAGTATTTTTGCTTAAGATTGTTCGTTCTGGGAAGAAATTTGGTCGATCCAAATAACGGGAAATCGCCTCACCTATTTGCTGGGCGATTAATTCCTGAAGTTCTGCTTGAGCACGTTTGCGCTGATAGCTAGCACCTTCTTCTGTGGTTGCATACAGGGGAGGAAGACGGTTGAGGGCATAAGCGGCAATATCTCCGACTTCAAGAGAACTTTCGCTAGTAGCTTCAATTTCTGCTATTCTGGCGATCGCCTCCGTCAGTACCAATTCTTCCATGACATTAATGAATTGTTTGCGAGATACCGCCACCACCTCACCAGTCAATAGTGCTCCCATCAGGCGATCTAATGCCATGTACTCTTCAATTGAAAGTTCGCTGGCGTTATCACAAATTCGCCCGACTTCTGCTTCCATTGCTGGTGTGAGATAACCATCCTGGAGAGACTGTTCTACAATTTTTTCGATACTACTCATAAGGCTCATTATTTTTACGCCACCATTTTTCTTGGCAGGGACGGTAGCAAATCAATCCATTTTATTTTGCCTAATTGTGGGCAAAATGCAAACAAATTGCATAAATATATTACGTAAAGTTGTAAAAATTCGCGAATTGGGTGGGTCTTACCGCACCGGGAGCGGTAAAACAAGCGATCGCACGTTTGGGCTATTGAACTCCAGGAGTTCGCCAAGGTGTTGGGTCAACAGATTGTCCGTTGACATATAATCCCCAGTGTAAATGTGGACCGGTGGAGGCACCTGTCGCTCCCACTGCGCCAATTAATTGACCAGGTTGCACCATATCGCCTTCTTTAACATTGATTCGACTCAGGTGCATAAAAATGCTGGTTACTCCTTGACCGTGGTCAATCCCTACTACGTTACCGTGAATCCGGAAACCTTGGGATACTCTACCGACCAAAGCGACTCGTCCTGCGGCTGGGGCAACTACGGGTGAACCCTCTGCACCAGCGTAGTCAACGCCACGATGGTAATAGTCTTTTGCAAATTTACCATTATAGTAGCGACGTACACCATAAATTGTAGAAACTCTTGCGGCGTTTGGTTTGATAAAAGCACCATTCCAATATTTTTCTGGTGTCATTAATGCTTTGAAAGCCGCTACACGCTTGAGTTCGTATTCTGTGGCATCGATTCCGGCTTTTCCAGGTGGTAGATTAATTCGTTGTACGGGAAATGTGCGATCGCCTACTTCCACAGACAAGCTTTGTTCCTGACCATCCCCGGAAACTCGAAATGTTCTATTTCCTGCGCTTTCTAATGGTGTTGTGGGGATAAAAGCGCGATACTGATTGGGGGCAATTTCAAATGCTGGGTAAGTTTTTTCTCCATTAGTTACTGTGGGATTACTACCATTAGCCGGATTATCTAGATTAATTATTACCGATAAGGTATCGCCTAAATCCGGTTTACTCGGTGTAACTTTTACTTGCATAGCATCCACTGGCAATGCTAAGGCAACGGGGAAAGCAGCAAAAATCCCCATGAATAATCTGGTTGCACGGTGTAATGGTTTTAAACCTTTGAGAGAAAAACAGGGCAACTTATTTTGATACTTACTGGGGCGATCGTCGATAGTCATATTACACAAAAAATCTCAAGCCTTCTGTTGAACAACAGACTAGCCTATTATCAGTTGTGTTTCCTAACTCAGGCACATATTTTTTGCATTGAGTAGGTCGAAAAAATTAAATATGAAGGACAAACCGGTTGGGTAATGCGAAAAAGCCCTCAGACGCCATCTGCCTGGGGCTATAAGAACAGGGCTTACCTGCGTGGGCTTATTTGGCTTATTTTGATGGAGAAGTGGGATTATATGTACTGCGATCGCCAATATACTAACTTTTTTTGCGATAAATCATGAATAAACTTCTCACGGCTGGGAATTTCTTACCCAAAAGTAGAAAATTGCTGTCTTTAAGCTTGGCAACTACTGTAATTTTAATCACATTGCAAATCTATACAGTCCAGGCTTTACCAATTCCCAAAGGCTTCAAGCTGATGCTTTCGGAAACTGGCTTGCAAGTTTACAAAACAGATTACGCAAATGTAAATTCAGATTATGTTACCGTTGTCAACTTAGAAAAGGGAACTATACGCAACTTGACAGGTACAGTCGAGGGTACACCTAACGGTAGTGTCAAGAGAAAATTGCCCTCTGAATTTTGGCAAGATGCCGTTAAACAAAATACATCAAAGCGAAAGGGAATGGTTGTTGTTAATGCTTCGTTTTTTTCCACGAATGATGACCCTACAGGAATTGCGTTCGGTTTGAAGCTTGGTGGTAATACGATTAGCTATGGTTATGCGATCGCTAAAGAATACCCAGGACAGATTCGCACCTTCTCTTTCAACCCCGACCAAGGAATTGCTAATATTCAAAGTTATGCGAAAGAGACTTTCCATTCAACCCCGGAAGTGGTAGGTGCCCTTGATGGAGTTGCAAATAAGTCTGCTTTTAGTTATTTACCAAGAACGTTTGTGGGGGTGCGGGATGATGACGGCAATGGTACAAAAGAAACTGTAATTTTTTATTCGAGTAGTTATGCGCGTCAGATTGATGCATCCAATGTTCTCACGGGGTTTGGTGCAAGTGCAACAGCGATGCTTGACGGTGGTGGTAGCACATTTTTGATCGTAAATGGAAATTCTTTGATTTCAACAAAGCGTAAAGTACCCCACGCGATCGCTGTTTATGCTGGAAAATAAGGACGCTCTTGAACTTGGAAGATTCATTTTTCTATTAACCTGTGGCAACAGCTTAATCACTTTGCTATTTGGATAATAAGCGCGATCGCACTACAGCATCACAATTTCCTTTGATGATGGAACTCATATCTGAAAGATATTAATCAAACGAAAAAAATATATTGGACATAATTAACAAGTTTTTCTATTGTGATTAAAGGTAAGGTAACGAAAAGTTGCCAAGGGTTTGGCTTGGCGTGGGTAGTTCACTTTTTTGATAACATCATAGATCCGACAGATCCAGGGACGAATTGAGTATGAGCAAGGGCACACTGTTTGATAAAGTTTGGGATTCGCACACAGTTGGGACACTCCTGCAAGGACAGACGCAACTGTTTATTGGACTGCATCTGATTCATGAAGTCACCAGTCCCCAAGCCTTTGCGATGTTACGAGAGCGCAATTTAAAGGTATTATTTCCTCTTCGGACTGTCGCAACGGTGGATCATATTGTGCCGACAGAAAATCAGGCACGTCCATTTGTGGATACCCTGGCAGAAGAAATGATGCAAGCGCTGGAGCAAAACTGTAAAGAAAATAACATTACATTTTATAACATTGGTTGCGGAAGTCAAGGGATTGTGCATGTAATTGCGCCAGAACAAGGACTGACACAGCCAGGAATGACGATCGCTTGTGGTGATAGTCATACATCAACTCATGGTGCATTTGGTGCGATCGCTTTTGGCATCGGGACCAGTCAAGTGCGGGATGTTCTCGCTTCCCAAACCCTCGCTCTCTCAAAACTCAAAGTCCGTAAAATTGAAGTTAACGGCACCCTGAAAGCCGGTGTTTACGCCAAAGATGTCATCCTCCACATTATCCGTACCCTCGGTGTTCAAGGTGGTGTCGGATATGCCTACGAATTTGCAGGCACTACCTTTGAGCAAATGAGCATGGAAGAACGCATGACTGTCTGCAATATGTCCATCGAAGGTGGTGCGCGTTGCGGCTACATCAATCCCGACCAAGTTACATATGAATACCTTAAAGGTAGAGACTTTGCCCCGAAAGCCGCAGATTGGGATAAAGCCGTTGCTTGGTGGGAATCGATCAAGAGTGATGCTGATGCCGAATATGATGATGTCGCAAGTTTCGATGCCGCCGAAATTCCGCCTACCGTAACTTGGGGTATTACCCCCGGTCAAGGTATCGGAGTTAACCAAGCCGTACCTGCACCCGAAGAACTACCCCCAGGCGATCGCACTCTTGCCGAAGAAGCTTACAAATACATGGATTTGGCTCCCGGTCAACCCATCCTCGGTACTAAAGTTGATGTTTGCTTCATTGGTAGCTGCACCAACGGACGAATTAGCGATTTGCGAGAAGCTGCCAAAATTGCCCAAGGACATCACGTCGCTGAAGGAATTAAAGCTTTCGTCGTCCCAGGTTCGGAACGAGTGAAAAAGCAAGCGGAAGCCGAAGGACTCGATAAAATCTTCACCGAAGCCGGCTTTGAGTGGCGTGAAGCAGGCTGTTCCATGTGTTTGGCGATGAACCCCGACAAGCTTCAAGGACGGCAAATTAGCGCTTCTTCTTCTAACCGCAACTTCAAAGGACGCCAAGGTTCGTCCTCCGGTCGCACTTTATTGATGAGTCCAGCGATGGTTGCAGCAGCAGCGTTGAAAGGTGAAGTATTCGACGTCCGCGAGTTGTTGTAAATGGGGCAATTCCCAATTTTTGAGAAGAATTTTATGGTAAGTGAAGTTAAAGCAGTTTCCGGACGCGGTATTCCTTTGGTGGGTGATGATATTGATACCGATCGCATTATTCCGGCTCGATATTTGCGTTGTGTAACTTTTGATGGGTTGGGCGAAAATGTGTTTGCTGATGACAGAACAGGATTGAAAGGTGAGCATCCTTTTGATCAAGGGCAGTATCAAGGTGCTTCGATATTGCTAGTTAATCGTAACTTTGGCTGTGGTTCTTCGCGGGAACATGCACCGCAAGCGATCGCTAAATGGGGTATTCAAGCGCTCATCGGTGAAAGCTTCGCGGAAATCTTTTTTGGTAACTGTGTAGCAATGGGCATTCCCTGCCTTACGGCTGATGCTGCTACCGTCAAGCATTTGCAAGAAATTGTTACAAACAATCCCCAAGCATCAATGACAGTGAATTTGGAAACAATGCAAGTGCAATGTGCCGATTTTACTGGCACAGTTTCAATGGCTGAAGGTGCGAAAAACATGTTTGTTGCCGGCACATGGGATGCTTGCGGTCAGTTGGTTGCGTCTTCTGAACAAGTTCGAGCTACTGCCGCAAAGTTACCTTATGTTAGTTGGAGCAAAGTAGCCTAAATCTGGTTTTTATGCTTGCCTGTAAAAACCAATAACCTTTGTAGAGACGTAGCATTGCTACGTCTCTACGAGGATTTGGGGCTTAACTGAACGGTATTAAATTATAGATGGAGTTTTACACTTTCCTGGTTTGGCAACAGAACATTAATTAAGATAAAGCCATGACTAAACTGGAACTAAAAAATCATCAAGTTTGGCAGGATTTAACTGAAATATTAGAAAATATAGATACAAATGCGCTGATAACAGAACATTTGGAATTATGTGATTATAAAGTGTGCGGCTATTGGGATTATGATGATAACTTTTTTGAACAAATTATCTTACCTCGTTCGCTTTCTGCTGAATTAATCAGCAGTTCTGTTGGCACTACGCATAAATCACGCTGGATTCAACTTAAATTTATTCTCAAAGCTGAGATAAACAGTTTTGAGGAATTGAGTAATACTAATTATCAAAAAGTTGGGGAAATCTCTCTAATTTTCGATGAAAATATGGAATTTATTGATGAAAATTGGCAGATAGATATCGGCTCACCTTTTATAATTACAAAATGCGAGTAATAAATGATAATTCTCGTAATGGGTGTCTCTGGTTCCGGTAAAACTACCATTGGGCAACTGCTGGCAGAATCTTTGCATTGGGAATTTAGAGACGCCGATTCTTTTCACTCCCTAGAAAATATTGAGAAAATGCGTCACGGTATCCCTCTGAATGATTTAGATAGAATGCCGTGGTTGCTAGCAATGCAACAAGCAATACAACATTGGCTACAAGAAAATAAAAATGTAGTTTTAGCGTGTTCCGCACTGAAAGCGAGCTATCGTCAGTATCTTTTAATTAATGATGAACGTGTTAAGTTAGTTTACCTTAAAGGTTCGTTTGAGTTGATTCAAAAACGCTTGCAAAAGCGTCACAATCATTTTATGAGTGAAAAACTTATTCAAAGCCAATTTAAGACCCTTGAGGAGCCATCTGACGCAATTTCGGTTGATGTTTCCCAGTCGCCAGAGGAAATAGTGCAAAATATCAGACTATCTTTAGGAATGTCGAGCTGCAAACAGTAAGACTGCTAGAATATCTTCACGCTCTAAGTCATCATAATCTTTTAATATTTCCTCAGTTGTCATACCAGAACTGAGCAGTTCAAGAATAAACTCGACCGGATAACGAAGTTTCCTAATACATGGTTTGCCGTGGCAAATTTCTGGATTGTGAGTGATGCGTTGTAGAAGTTTGTTATCCATGCTGTGATTTTAGCTTGCAATTATTAGTCTGCGATCGCTAAATAATTAGGTTGCACTTTAACTCGTTCACACCAACTTTGAATCGCCGAATATTTACTCATATCGTAACCACCTTCATTAGCTACATGAGTATAGGCATACAAAGCAATATCGGCAATGCCATAACAATCATTCACAAAAAACGGGTGATTTGTTAAATGTTGTTCCATTGTATCCAAAGCTTGATAACCGAGATTTTGCCAGTAGTCTATTAAATGAGCAACTTGCTCTGGTTGTTTAAGAACGGAAATATAAAATCTGGGGCGGGAAAGGTTTGCTGACAGGCTATACTGCTCGAAGAATAGCCATTGTAACACTCGTGTTCGCCTGACGGCGATCGCTTGGAAAATATTCTGTCCCCTCAGCCAGATAAGTTAAAATCGCACCTGATTCTGATAAAAATACTTCTGGTTCGATTTCTAACACAGGAACTTTGCCGGCGGGATTCTTCTGCAAAAATTCTCTTCGTCGCGTTTCTCCCTGTAAAAGATTAACGTTAATGTGCTCAAAAGGAATTTCTAACTGCGTCAATAATAAACGTACTTTGTAGCAGTTAGCAGATAATGGAAAGTCGTAAAGTTGATATTTCATAGCATGTCCGTTTAACTAACAGTAGTAAAAACATCGTAACCCTAGTAGAGACGTTCCGATGGAACGTCTTTAGATGGAACGTCTTTACATATTTTCCAGTTGGGAATATCAGGCGACGACGCAACTGATATCCCAATTTATGCTACATTCTAAAGTTGATGCGAAGCGAGAAAAGCTTCGACTTCCGCTTTGCTTGGTTGAGAAGCGATCGCACCCGGTTTCATTGTCGTCAGCGCTCCTACAGCGCTAGCATAAGTAACAATTGCCCGTGCTGTTTCGGGGTTCCTCAAGCTTTGGATACCATGAATGAGCAGTTGATGAATTAACCCTGCTAAAAAACTATCCCCCGCACCGGTTGTATCAACCACAGGCATGGAAAAAGCAGGTAATTTGCCTTCATTTTCTCCAAGACAATAAGCACTACCATTTTCTCCATCCGTGACTAATACACCTTCAATCGAATCAAGACGATGAGCGATCGCCCCCGCATCCGTGGTATCAAATAACCATTCGGCTTCTTCTAAGGCTAATTTGATAAAATCCACCCGCTTAAACAACGAGTGAATTTTCGCTGGTGCAATATCAGGATTTTTCCAAAATACCGGGCGCCAATTGACATCTAGCATAACTTTGAGATCGTATTGTTCTGCTAAATCAAGAGCGCGGTGAATTGCCGAAGCACTTTCCGGATATGCTAATTCCAAAGTACCCAAAACGAGAAAATCTGCTTCTTGAAATAGCGAGTGTGATAATTCCTTAGCTTTGAGGTAAGCATCGGCAAATTCAGAAGTATCATATTCGCCAAATCCAGCAAAAGTGCGATCGCCTGACAAAGAACGCGTCACATAAACTTGCCGCGTTGGTGCTGTAAAATGGCGTTGCACCCCCGTTGTGTTGACACCGACCTCTTCTAACAACTTTACCAGAGAATTCCCAGGTTCATCTTCACCTACACAACCGATAAAGCCGGCATTCGTCCCCAGCTTCATTAAAGCACAGGCTACGTTCGCTGGTGCCCCCCCTGGATAAGGAGTCCACGATTTAACTTCTTCCAGCTTTAGCCCTAATTCATCGGCTAAACAATCAAACAAAACTTCACCCAAGCACAAAACACGGGGATTGCTCATTTCATTTTAGATTTTCGATTTGTCACTAGGAATTTACAGTATAAAATCTACAACAATCTTTCTGTTCTGTCGCCAGTTTTTCACAGAATTAAATAGCCATTTTTGCTACTTATATAAGCTGTAGATGCTTCTTTTTCGTCAACCTTTCTAAGTAATATTTCGATAAAATTATATGCACAATGTATAAAATAATTTATAATTTTCCCATTTGGTTTGAGTGCCATAAATTTTAATTATAAAGAGAATATTGACAATAGTATTACTGCTAACACTTGAAATCCCTAGCTAGCAAAGAATCTTCTAGAATTAGAAAGAGCGATTGAGTACATATACCAAGCGAGGATTGAAAAAGTCATGGCTGGTGGCGAATCTCAGACCCCTGTTAGTCTGTCAGATAGAGAACTGCAAATTATCGATTTAGTAGCCACTGGCTTAACTAACCAAGAAATTGCAGGGAAACTAGAAATAAGCAAACGTACAGTTGATAACCATATCAGCAACATCCTCACCAAAACGCAGACAGAAAACCGAGTAGCACTTGTCCGCTGGGCTTTGCAGTGGGGCAAAGTCTGCTTAAATGATGTAAATTGCTGTGCTCTGCCTAATCCGAACGATTTAACAATTTCGCAGTAGAGACACAGGTTATCGCGTCTGTCATCCTACATACATCAAGGGTTTACTCATTGTTTTCCTCCTCACGATTTTATTTCGTAGTCAATACCCGAAGTTTAGATTCTTAGACTTCCCCTGAAATAAAGATTAGGCACTGGGGACTGGAAACTAGGTACTGGGAGAAGAATCGTACCCTACTCCAATTCCCAATTTTCCATTTTTGCCTTTGGGTGCATTGCCATTTGCACAACATCAACAAAAATTAGCAACAATCTACGGGCTGAAACGCTACATTTGAAACAAATCTATGTTGCTCCATTCCTTACTAGGGAGCAGTGTTGCTATGAATACCTCTGCTTCTGCCAAACAAACCTCATCTTTCTTTGATTTTTTTAACTTTGATTTAACAACATCAATGTCGGAAAAAGTTGCCAATGTCGGTTTTAATGACTCAGACTTGGGGCAACCCACACAAGATGCCGATTTACTCAAACAGCTATCTTTTGTGCCAGGGTTAAAAGAAATTCTCATGCTGCGGCAGGTTCACGCCCTAGAACATGCTACTGTTTGGGTTCTGGGTCAATCAACTTCAGATTCAAGCAATTTTCAAGTTGATAATGAATTATTGAGCGGTTTATCTACCGAGCAAGGATTTTACCTTTATGGTGAAGTGAATATTAGTAACTTGCGACGTGCGGTAACACTCGCTTTACATCGTCTCACCAATGGAGAAGTTGATTTAGCCGTGCATCCCCGTTGCGGTACAAATGCATCAGTCGCTATGCTGCTCACAGCTGGGTTAGCGCTGGGGATGCATCTGGTGCTTCCATTTCGTCCCATTGAGCAATTAGTCGGTTTGGGTTTGGCAGCTACCACAGCGGCTGAACTGGCGCCGGATATCGGCACTTTAGTGCAGCGATATGTCACAACTGCGATACCTTTTAACTTGGCAATTGAAAATATTACTCTCACCCGCGACCTTTGGGGACGTGAGGGACATTTTGTCAAGGTGCTATGGCGGGAATAAGCTGTATTTTATTACAATCTCATGCAAGCGATGCTTTCGGCAAGCCGCTAAGGCGTCTACGCACAAATATAAAG
>CASBQC010000443.1 GCA_949127805.1 Nostocales cyanobacterium PMM_0081 | reverse complement strand
CCCTCACACCCCCTACAACTTCTCCAACACCTCTGGTGTAAAGGGATTGTTACCGGCTTGCAAATCTTTCACCCAGCTTTCCCGTTGTTTCTTCGTCTCAGCGTCGTTAGTTGATTCGATAAATACCTGAAAGTCTTCGATAGCACCTTTAAAATTACCAGTTAGCGCTCTTGCTAAACCGCGACTATCGCGGATACTAGCATTATTGGGTGCAAGTTTCACAGCTTTTTCACAAGCATCGTTAACTACATTCTTGACATAACCTTGTAGGCTACCTTGCCGGCAGAAACTATTCTCAGATTTAGCGAGGTTTTCTTTTGTTGGTTTTAAGTTTTCAATCTTTTTATAAACCGCAAGTGCTTTGCTATATTCATCTTGCTTTAATTGTTCTTCGGCTTCCTCAATTAAAGCGGCTATGTAAAAGTCTTGGGCTACTTTTTCGGGGTTATTTTGCACACCATCAATGTCTGGATTGATATCTACCTTGGGTTGGAGTTTTTGCGCTTCTTTAAACTTGGCAACTGCATCATTAATATCACCTTGTCTTGCAAGTTGTTTGCCTTGAGCAATAAGTCCTTTGATGGTAAAGTCTTTGGCAACAGCTTGGATGTTAGTTTCTACCTCACCAGGGGTATCTGGGTCGAGGTCAATTTTGGCATCTAGTTTCTGTGCTTGTTTAAACTTGGCAACTGCACCATCAAAATTACCTTGTGTGGCTAAGTTTTTACCTTGTTTAACTAAGGCTTGACTGACAAGTTTTTTGGCAACAGCTTGGGGGTTAGTTTGCACACCATCGGTATTATCATCAAGTTTAATTTTGGGGTTTAGTTGCTGTGCTTGTTTAAACTTGGCTGTTGCACCGTCAACATTACCTTTGTCTGCTTCTTCTTTGCCTTGTTGAACTAAAGCTTGACTGACAAGTTCTTTGGCAGCTTTTTCGGGATCGTTCTGCACACCATCGGTAACTCTGTCGAAGTCAATTTTGGCGTTTAGTTGCTTTGCTTGTTTAAACTTAATTATTGCACCATCAAAATCGCCTTTATTGGCTAACTCTCTACCTGCAAACTCCAAGCGGAGAGAATCAGTTTTGACTTGCGGATTAATGTCTAATTTAGAGTCCCATTTTTTAGCTGTTTTGAACTTGGCAAGGGCATCTTCAAAGTTACCATTTCTGGCGGAAGTTTCTCCGGCTTTCACCATGAATGGGGTTGCTGCCAATAAAATATCGGGTTGTTCTTCTTGACAAAATGTCAGTGGTTCTAAAGCCTCTGGATGGGTAATCAGATAAGCTTTCAGCTTCTGACAACCCCGCGAAAGTAAATTATCTAAATCGAAGTACCAGATTTTGATCGTCTTGTCACCACTTCCAGAAGCAATTGTTTTGCCATCACTGCTAAATGCGACGCTACTTACAGATGAGGAATGTCCAGTTAGGGTGCGAATTAGTTTGCCGGTGCTGCTGTCCCAGATTTTGATCGTGTTGTCCCAACTTCCAGAAGCAACTGTTTTACCATCACTGCTAAATGCGACGCTCAATACATATGAGGAATGTCCAGTTAAAGTGCGAATTAGTTTGCCGGTGCTGCTGTCCCAGATTTTGATGGTGTTGTCGTCACTTCCAGAAGCAACTGTTTTGCCATCACTGCTAAAAGCGACGCTATTTACAGGTTGGGAATGTCCAGTGTTCGCATAGCGTTCCGAAGGAAGGGTGCGAATTAGTTTGCCGGTGGAGATATCCCAGATTTTGATGGTGTTGTCGGCACTTCCAGAAGCAATGGTTTTGCCATCACTGCTAAATGCGACGCTCAATACACCTAAGGAATGTCCAGTTAGGGTGCGAATTAGTTTGCCGGTGCTGCTGTCCCAGATTTTGATCGTCTTGTCTTCACTTCCAGAAGCAACGGTTTTGCCATCACTGCTAAATGCGACGCTCCTTACATATGAGGAATGTCCAGTTAAGGTGCGAATTAATTTGCCGGTGCTGCTGTCCCAGATTTTGATCGTCTTGTCGTCACTTCCAGAAGCAACAGTTTTGCCATCACTGCTAAAAGCGATGCTATTGACAAAGAAGGTGTGTCCCTCCAAGGTATTTTTTTCTTGAATCTCCCCTAAAATCTCTTGGATGCTGAGTATGGGACTCAAAGCTGGGTAATCGACAATTGAGGGCTTTTCTTTAACTAAGTTTTTAAGAGTTTGCCCCGCTTTCATTGCCGTAACTAAACTTTGAACACTTTCAAGTTTATTAGACTTAAACCGTTCTAAAGCAGAACTACCCTCCCGTTCCACTTCACCAGCAGTGAAAGCGTTTTGTCTAGCTTGTTCTACCAGTCCTGCTACTCCTACCGCTCCCAGCAGCGACACTCCCAAAATCGCAGCACCAATATAAGTTTGTCGTCGTGTTTTTTGTTGCGCTTGCGCTAACCGCTGATTCGCTTGTCTCTCTTCTTCTAAAGCGATTTCTGCTTTCTGTCGTGCTTCTGCTAATATTTGCTTCGCTTGTATTTCCGCATCCAAAGCAATTTGCACTTCTTGCCGGTCTAACTGCTGACTAGCTGCTAAAAATTGATAATCTTGATCGCTTAAACTTTTCCCTACAGTCCATGTCTGAGCATCTCGCAATGTTTGCCCCCGCAACAAACGCGATTCATCCTGACAACCAGAATCTAACCACGCTGTTAACGCTTGTGCATAGGGACGCAGTTTGGCAAATGCTTGATCAACCCAACTTTGATCAAAAACCGATGCGTAAATGCGGTTAGAAACTCTTAATCCCTGCTGCTTCACAACCAACCCGGAAAGCCGCAATTCCATTTGCTCAGAACTGTCATCACTTGCGATCCCCCCTTCTCCCCCCTTTGAAAAGGGGGGTTGGTAAGATTGCAATATTTGCTGATATAACCCTAACAATCTGCCAGCACGCTGCTGATTTTGCAACAAGCGATCGCGTATCGTCCTTAAATGCTCCGGTTCATCCTGCGATTCCCAATATTTGATAACATGCGATCGGACTAACTCTTCAATAAGACGTTCCGGTGGACTTTCGGAAAGACGTAGCAGTGCTACGTCTCTACATTCTTCCGCACTATCGGAGAGACGTTCCGGTGGAACGTCTCTACACAGCAATTTACAAACCTTCTGGGTGAGAAATGGTTGTCCACCAGTCCAATTTAAAACCTCTCGCAACACTGCTTGGGGATTATCAACCTTGCCCACAAACCCATCAGCTAATGGTTGAGCTTCGTCGAATTGAAAACCAGTCAGTGCGATCGCTCTACCAATATTAAACGGCGTCCGCTTCTTATCTGCAATCAAATCTGAAGGTGTCGCTACCCCAAACAGCGCAAAAGTAATCCGCTTGTACTCTGGATTATCCGCACGCAAATTATAGCAACTTCTAATTAAAGCAAAAAAATCATCTATGGAAAAACTCAAACTGAGGATACTATCAATTTCATCCACAAAGATGACAATTTGTCCAGAAATCTCCACCAACAACACATCTTCGATAAACTTGCCGAATCGCTGCACCGGAGAAAGTAAACCGTGACTCTCCCACCAGCTATCTAAATCAAAGTTGTTGTATAAACGCAAACTGCCAACTATACTATCAATCACCCCCGCATACCATTGCTCAGGTGTGATATCCCAAGTCCCAATCATGGTAATATCAATTGCAGCACAAGCAATTCCCTCACCTTGCAAGCGTTCCATAGTTCGCACCCGCAAGCTAGATTTGCCCATTTGCCGCGAGTTCAGCACATAACAAAACTCCGCCGCTTTTAAACCCTTGTATAAATCATCATCAGCCTGCCGCGTCACGTAAGTGGGAGCATCAGCCGGTAGACTTCCCCCTACTTGATATTCATACTTTGGGTGGGGTGGGTTCATTGG
>CASBQC010000442.1 GCA_949127805.1 Nostocales cyanobacterium PMM_0081 | reverse complement strand
CCATTGACCATTGACCATTGACCATTGACCATTGACCATTGACCATTGACCATTGACCATTGACCATTGACCATTGACCATTGACCATTGACTTGCGGTACTACACTACTGCTTTTTCTAATATCAATTTAGAACCCTTCACTGCTTCTGGAATTGAGGTGGGGTAATCGCCGGTAAAGCAGGCAGAACAAAAATTATTGGTGTCTTCTCGCGTTGCTTCTAGCATTCCCTCCCAACTGAGATAGGCTAGGCTATCTACTTCTAGTTGTTTAGCAATTTCTTCTACTGATTTGGTGGCAGCAATTAGCTGATCCTGGCTGTCGGTGTCGATACCGTAGAAACAAGGATGAGTTACTGGGGGTGAGGAAATTCGCATATGCACTTCTACAACACCCGCATCCCGCAAGGCTTTGACGAGTTTTCGGCTGGTTGTACCCCGGACTATGGAATCATCGACAATCACCACTTTTTTGCCAAACAGCACATCTTTGAGGGGATTGAGTTTCATTTTGATTCCCGATTCGCGCATCATTTGTGTTGGTTGAATGAAGGTGCGTCCAACGTAACGATTCTTAATCAATCCTTCAGCGTAGGGAATACCAGAAGCTTGAGAAAAGCCGATCGCAGCTGGTATGCCAGAATCAGGAACACCAAAAACAATATCTGCTTCTACAGCAGATTCTTCAGCTAGTCGCCGCCCTAACCGCAGTCGGTAGCTGTACAATGTTTCGTTGTGCATTATGCTATCAGGGCGAGCGAAGTAAATCATCTCAAAGATACACAGCTTCTTTTGGGGTTTTTGAGTCCAGGGAAACGAAGCTAAACCATCTTCGGTAATCCAAACTAATTCACCCGGTTCCACCTCACGTAGGTAATCGGCACCAATAATATCTAGTCCACAGGTTTCTGATGCGAGAACGTAGCGAACTGGATTTTCACCCAATGTGCCAATTACTAAGGGACGAATGCCATTCGGATCGCGAACACCCATAATGCCAGTTGAAGTGCCAATTACTAAACTAAAAGCACCATTGCAGCGGTTAAATGCGCGAATGCAGCCTTCTAACCAGTCTGCACCAGCATTGATTTCTTCAGCGATCGCAAAAGCAATCATTTCTGAATCGGTTGTCGTCACTAAGTTGCATTTGCTCTTTAGCAACTCTTCTCGTAAGTGTGCTGTATTGACTAAGTTACCATTATGTGCTAATGCTATTGAACCCAGACGAGTTTCGACAACAGCAGGCTGGGCATTAACTTTCCGGCTCGAACCTGTAGTTGAATAACGAGTGTGACCAACGGCTAAGTTACCCGGTAGCTGACTCAAAATGGATTCGTTAAACACATGGGCTACCAAACCCATTTCTTTGTGCAGGTGTACTTGTTCCCCTGCAAAAGTGGCAATCCCAGCTGACTCTTGACCTCGGTGTTGCAGGGCATAAAGTCCAAAGTAGGTCAGTTTGGCAACGTCTTCCCCAGGTGCGTAGATGCCAAAAACACCGCAAGCTTCTTCTGGCTTGTCAGGACGGGTTTCAATTACGTGGTCATCCAAGGAGACGGAATGGTTAGGAATCATGCTACAGCTTTGCTCCAGATGAGATTTTGAGTCAGTGGGATGGATATATAAGTGAATGTTTTCAG
The DNA here is from genome assembly GCA_949127805.1 of Nostocales cyanobacterium PMM_0081. Classification (GTDB taxonomy): domain Bacteria; phylum Cyanobacteriota; class Cyanobacteriia; order Cyanobacteriales; family Nostocaceae; genus Hassallia. The sequence goes on along the minus strand of CASBQC010000442.1, from coordinate 1,078 downwards.
AAATATTAACTGACCTTAACAAATCGTTAACAATCCATATACATATAACAGTACCTTAATCATGCATGGGGATAGCAAGCATTGGTGGTGAATAGTCAAGAGTCAAGGGTCAAGGGTCAAGGGTCAAGGGTCAAGGGTCAAGAGTCACGAGTTACGAGGAAAAATCATAACTTATAACTTTTCTAAGTGGGTGTAGTAGTGTGGATAGCTAAACGTCTTTCGATCGCATGGGAATAGCGATCGCTCATATCTTCGATCCTAACGTTGATTAAAATTTGGTTATCAGAGGTTAACACCACAAAATCAGTGTTGGAATTACTAACCTTGCCTAGCTTTTGCCAATAATTAGCCAATTGCTCATTTAATAAAGATTCCCAAACTTCTTGCTGTTCTAACGCAACAGAAACTATAATACGCGCTCCACCTTCAGAAAACAGCACTTCATCCCATCGAAGTTGGGAATTGCTTGATGGTAATCCTAAATTAATTTGGGCACCAAGTTTGCCAGTAATGCAACATTCTGCCAAAGCAACAGCCAAACCACCCTCAGCACAATCATGAGCTGAACGAATCCAACCATTCCGAATTCCCTCACGGCAAATTCGTTGTACACACCTTTCCAATTCAAAATTTACCCGTGGAGGGTGCCCAGCTACAGTATTGTGGATGGTGGCTAAATATTCGGATGCGCCCAATTCAACTTTGGATTTCAAAGGCAATCCTAAAAGATAAATTATATCACCTTCAGCTTGCCAAGCTTGACCGCAAATTTTGCTTAAATCAGGAATCAACCCCACCATCCCCACAACCGGGGTAGGATAAATTGGTTGCGGGTTGCCTTCTGAGTCGAAAGTTTCATTATAAAGTGAGACATTACCGCCAGTAACCGGCGTTCCTAATTCTCGGCAACCTTCAGCCAAACCGCGACAAGATAAAGCTAATTGCCAATAACCAATCGGTTTTTCCGGACTGCCGAAATTTAAGTTATCCGTCACCGCTATAGGTTCAGCACCCACGCAACTCAGATTGCGTGCAGCTTCAGCCACAACTGCCTTAGCACCTTCGTAAGGGTCAAGAT
>CASBQC010000441.1 GCA_949127805.1 Nostocales cyanobacterium PMM_0081 | reverse complement strand
GTATTATAAAAAATAATGCTTTTAGGTAGTTACGCCTACAATGGGAACCATTTTTAAAGTCGAGGAATCTAGCACAACTATAACCATAACCTCGTAAATAAACTGACTTAGGTACAAATGACTATCTTGGATGAGGGCAATGGGCACGCTCGCATGGGGCATGGGGCATTGGGCACGCTCGCATTGGGCATTGGTAATAATTCTTCCCTTTTCCCCTTTCCCCCTCTTCAAATCCCAATTTCCAACTTCCAACTTTTTTTAAAGTCATGTTTAATGATTTCTATCTGTTTTTGATCTTCATTTCGATAAAATAGCTGGGGATCACCTGAAAACTCACACCGCTTTGATCAGCGACACACATGAATCAACTGAACAATGGTTTCACCCTATTTCTTAGTCTGCTAGTAGAGGCGATACCGTTTTTGCTGCTAGGGGTATTGTTCTCCAGTTTGCTGCTATTGTTTGTGGATGAGCGCACTCTGGTGAGAATAATGCCAAAAAATCCGTTGCTGGGTGCGTTTGCCGGGAGTTTGATCGGCTTTTTGTTTCCAGTATGTGAGTGCGGCAACGTGCCGGTAGCGCGACGAATGCTGATGCAAGGAGTACCTACACCCGTGGCAATTGGTTTTTTGCTGGCAGCACCAACTGTAAACCCGATTGTGATTTGGGCAACTTGGACGGCATTTCGAGATCAGCCAGAGATAGTGGTGTTACGAGTCGTGTTTTCGCTATTAATCGCCACGATTATCGGGTTTGTCTTTAGTTTTCAAAAGGATTTGAGTCCGATTTTGCAACCAGCGATCGCTCGTTATCTGAAATTTAACCCACCACGCAAACCAGAACCCAAACGGCGAACTCATCGTTCCCAAGCAGCAAAAGAAGGAACGTCCTCTGGTTTATTACAGTCAGGGACTTATTTTTTAGGAGGAAAAACTGGTTCAAGCATGAGGATAGATAGTGATTTAATGCAGCCGACTGAGCCAACTTCTAGCCACAGCAAACCGCTAAAAGATAAACTGTGGCTATTGCTAGATAATACCGTCCAAGAATTGCGAGAATTGGGCGCGGTGATGGTTATCGGCAGTGCGATCGCCGCAGCTATTCAAGTGTTAGCCCCCCGTGACTTAATACTCAGTCTGGGTTCAGGTCCGGTTAGCTCAATCACTACCATGCTGATATTAGCGGCTGTTGTGTCAATTTGTTCCACAGTCGATTCATTCTTTGCCCTGTCTTTTGCCTCCACATTTACCAGTGGTTCTTTATTAGCATTCCTCGTATATGGTCCGATGATTGACATTAAAGGCATCGGTTTGATGTTGACAATTTTCAAACCCCGAACTGTATTTTACTTATTTGGCTTGGCAGGACTCTTGACTTTTTTACTGACACTTTTCATCAACTTGCACGTAATTTAAAAAATTAATTTATAGTCAATAGTCCAGAGTCAAAAGTCTAAAGATTGACTCTTGACTTTTGACTTTTGACCCTTGACTCTTCACCAATGACTACCCAAAATCGAAAACCCAAAAAACCAAATTTGTTACTTCCTTGGCTGGATGTTATAGCAATTGCAGCTTGGGGAATTTTATTGTTGAAATACTGGCTGACTGGCAAGCTAAATTTGTTGATTCATCCGAATTACTTTGGGTTAGCGATCGCCAGCGGTATCAGTTTGCTAATTGTCGCTTTTTTCAGAGCACAGGAACTTTTGCGGCGGCGACGGCGTGATATTATACCCTCTGCCGAGCATGTAAATTTATTTCCCCCTGGCTGGGGTAGTGCTTTGGTATTGACAGCAGCAATTCTCGGATTAATTTTTACACCGCGAGTCTTTGCTAGCGATCAAGCACTGCAACGCGATGTCAGTGAATTATTGGGAACAAGCCGCATCAAACCCCAAGCATTTAGTGCTTCTATTCCGTCAGAACAGCGATCGCTTGTAGACTGGGTACGCGAACTTAATGTTTATCCAGAGCCAGATAAATATTCAGGACAAAAAGCCAAAGTGCAAGGATTTGTGATTCACCCACCAAACTTAGAAAAAGACTATTTGTTCTTGGCGAAATTTGTTCTGACTTGCTGTGCCGCTGACGCTTATCCTGTAGGATTACCCGTCAAATTAACTCCAAATAGCGAACAATACACACCTGATACGTGGCTAGAAGTAGAAGGACAAATGGTGACAGAAATACTATCCGGCAAACGTCAACTCACCATCGCTGCTAATACTATAAAAAAAATTCCCCAACCAAAAGATCCATATAGTTATTAGTTCTTTGTTGGTTGTTATTAGTTAGTGGATAGTAGTTAGTAGTTCACTAGTTATTTGTTAATTCTTAATTACTATCTACTAATGCCAATTCTATGTGAGGTTGCGCTTTATTCCCCTCACCCTAGAAGGGCTTGCCATTACCCAATACCGTTCAGTTAAGCCCCAAATCCTCGTAGAGACGTAGCAATGCTACGTCTCTACAGGTCTAAAATTACTACCAAAAATCCTTAACTGAACTGTATTGTGCCATTACCAACATTTATTTATCTCGTAAAACCCTTATCCTGCATAGGATTGTAAACCGTTGTCTAACAGCGAAAGTCCATTTTAATGGACTTGTGCTATTAGCCTTAGAATTAATTCTAAGGCGGGTTAGCGGCAAGACCGAATACAGAAATAATATAACAACTATCCACGCTCCCACTATCCACTATCTACTATCCAATGACCAATTTTAAAGCCTCTATCCAACCGCTAGATCGTGCGGCGATCGCCCTAATGCTCCTGCTCTGTTTCGTGATAGGAGTAATGCTATTGCAAGGTGACGTGGTAACATCTCGTGTGCGAGACTTTACCTGGCAACATCAAGAAACTGAGACAAAAGATTTATCCTTAACCAATTCCAATTGGGAAAATCAAAAAATTGGGGCAGATTATAACCGTTTTGCCCTTTCCTTTAGTCGTCCAATGGATACAAAAAGCGTTGAGGAAAACTTGAAAATTGACCCTCCCTTAGCAGGTAAATTTAGTTGGGCAGGGCGGAAAATGTTTTATACGCTTTTAACACCAGCGCCCTATGGTACAACTTATAAAGTGCAGTTACAAGGTGCAAAAGATAAGTTTGCGGAAAAAGAACGAACAAAACGGACGAACTCACCTTTTGTAGGTAACTTTCGCACACGCGATCGCATTATGCTTTATATAGGCGCAGACAAAGAAGAAAAGGGACGATTAGTTCTCTATAACTTGACTCAAGACCAAAACAAAATACTGACTCCTAAAGATTTGGTAGTGATGGACTATAAGCCATTTCCAGAAGGAGACAAAATTATATTTTCTGCTCGCACATCATCAAATCAAGACTTACTTTCGGCGCAGTTATATACAGTAACCACAGGCATTTCTTTACAAGCCAAAAAACAAGCAGAACCAGCAGGTAAAATTGATTTAATTTTAGATAATAAAGACTTTCAAAACTTAAAATTTGACATATCTCAGGATGGACAAACAATTGCCATTCAGCGAGGAAATAAAGCTAGTCCTGGTGACTTTGGGCTGTGGTTTATGCCAGCGAACACTAAATCTGGAGAAAAACCCAATCTGAAGCGCGTCCAAAGTCCTCCAGGGGGAGATTTTACGATCACCCCAGATAGTCAATCTGTAGCAATTGCCCAAGGAGAGGGGACAGCGATTTTAGCTCTAAAAACAGATGGTAGTAAACCCCTAGCTTTTTTCCCACAATTTGGCTTGGTGCAGGCTTTCTCTAAAGACGGTTCTCAAGCAGCAATGGTCAAGTTTAATACAGATTACACGCGAGATTTGTTTTTAGTCACAAATCAAGGTGTTAACAAACTGCTGTTAAAAACCACAGGTTCAATTGTTCAGTGTCAGTTTGATAGTGCCTCACCCACTTTATATTGCTTGGTAACACAGCTATTACAGGGAAAAGAAGTATATCAAGAACAGCCATATTTAGTGGCAATTGACATAAAAACGGCGCAACAGAAACCACTGCTAGTGTTACCCCCCGCTCAACGAAATGTAGAAATGAGTTTAGCACCGGATGGTTTGGGGTTATTATTTGACCAAGTAGTGCCTCAAGACCCGAATACTCCCCCATCACCGACAAACACTTTGAGAAGCGATGATGGAGAAGCGATCGCTACTAGTAGTTTATGGTTAATGCCTCTGTTACCCATTACCGACGCCGGAACAACTGCCGAAATCAAACCAGAACAACTTCCCTTAATTGGATTTCACCCCAGTTGGCTACCGTAGAGACGTAGGGCGCGGAACGTCTCTACAATATGTAACAGGGAACGTCTCTACAATATGTAACAGGGAACGTCTCTACAATATGTAACAAGAAACGTCTCTACAATATGTAACAGGGAACGTCTCTAGTTAAATATTCTTAATAATGCGATTTTGTTTAATTGCCGCACTGAACAGGTATTATACGTGTCTTTGCTTGCTGCAATTATTAATAATTTCCCATCTCTAATTCAAAATGTTATAACGTCATCAGCGCCCTCATAGGGGAAAATAAATAACACGGATTCATAACAAATGACTCGTATTTAAAACAGATGCAATTGTCTTCTAAAGTAGACTTGGATCAGACAATATAAATGAGTAATTATACCGTGTCAGTGCTGAACAGTTTGAAGCTGCTGGGTGGTGGAGAGTAATGAATCAAGCGGACAACATAGATAACGGGACTTTCATTGAACCAGAAAATTTTACAAATTCGCCAGAATCAGATCAGGTGAATTGTCTTTTTTATTCAGTTTTGCCCAATAACAACATGGCAATCATGAAATTGCCACTTTTGATGCCAGCACAAGACAAGTTACGCGAAACGGAAACTAGCCTAGCGTCGGAGTCTGTAGCATCCGAACCGTCTAAAGATTGGGTGGCAGAACCGCACAGCGAAAAACAAGCGCTAATTGATGACGAATTCAAGAAGCTGCTGGAATTGAATGAAGAATTGCGTTCCGCTAACACCAACTTGTATGAACAGGTGGAAGTGTTAAGAGGTGACTTATCTGAGTCAGACAAAGCATTGCAATGGCAGAAAAAGCGCTCAAGCGTTGCTGAGTCCATGCTTGGGCAACAAACTCAGGAACTAGCCGCAGCAGGTGAGCAAATAAAGTCTTTATTTCAACAGTTAGAAACGGCTATCCAAACTGTTCAACGTCAGGAAAATTTAATCGATAATTACAATTCACAGTTAGAAATTAGCCAACAACGGCTGGCACAGTTAGAACGGGAATGTGCCAAACTTCAAACTAACTACAACGAACAGTCTCACCAGATATTGCAATCAGAAACTACTTGTCGAGAGTTACGTAGTCGGTTAATGCGACAACAGCGTCAGACTCTGCAATTTAAAGCAGCTTTGGAAAAGTGTCTGGAAAGCCCTGTCCCCAGCTATGATTCTTTAGATGATAGCGCCAATAAGTCAGACGACATCAACATCTGCCAACCAAGAAACTCTAAACAAGCTTCGTCTTCATTTTCTAACGCCGAGCCGATAAAACCTTGGTCGGCACAGATAGATTCTTTGACTAACGAGCCAAATTATCCGTCGGGAGAATCTTTATTATCACGCCCAGACACAAACAATCGCTCTGATTCTACTTCATCTACCTGGGAATTCTCAACTTCTTCAGATACAGCAACACCAAAACATGACATTGACTCGCAAGAATCGCACCTAATTGATGATGAACCGATACCTACGGTAAGCTACGCTAACGCACCTCACACCGCACCTTCATCAAATAATATAGACGAGCAGCTGGATGATGTGATTTCGATGTTTTTCGCAGCAAAACCTGCTGAGAAAAAAGATACAAACCCAAATCAGCCGATTACGCCAATATTCCATGCGATCGCCACGCCGATTTCAAACGATGAAAAAACAATAAATCCCCAAGATGCTTTTGAAGAAAGACATTCTCCGCTTCGGGATGCATCACCAATGTCATCAAATTTACCCCTTCCCCAAACGACGGCTGAAGAACCAGAGGATTACTGGTCACAAGCAACACCATTAAATCCCTTAGATTTACAGAAAAATAATTTGTCCCAAGAACAATTGACAACAGACTACACCACTGATATAATATCGCCTTCACCGGTGGTTTATCCCCAGCGTCCACCCAAAGGACGAAAGTCATTAGCATCTGTTGAACTCCCAAATTTTCGTCCCAAGAAAAAATAGTTATTAGGTAGTGAGCGATTTATCGCTCAATTTCACTCTTCTGAAGCCCTGAGGTGCGAACTTTCAAAACCCATCAAAATTAATGATATAAACTACTAATCCTCAGTCCAAGCCTTCCCAGTATGGATTCTAATCCAGCGTTGTGTGAAATCATCAGCTCGCGCATTGTCTCAAGTCCCCAACGGCGAATTACTTTTGCCGAATATATGGACATAGCGCTATATCATCCAGAACACGGCTATTATTCAACCATTGCAGTGAACCTGGGAAAACAAGGTGATTTTTTCACCTCCGTTCACCTTGGTAGTGACTTTGGTGAGTTGCTAGCTGAACAATTTGTCCAGATGTGGGAGATTTTAGGGCAACCAAAACCATTTACTCTAGTAGAAATGGGAGCCGGTCAAGGATTATTAGCAGCAGATATTCTTAATTATTTACAACGGCAATACCTTGACTTTTTTGCCTCATTAGAGTATGTAATTGTAGAGAAGTCTCTCGCGTTAAGACAAGAACAACAGCAACGCTTGCAAGATTTGCCTCTACGCTGGTGCAATTTAGAGGATATACCACCATTATCAATTACTGGCTGCTTTTTTTCTAATGAGTTAGTGGATGCCTTCCCAGTGCATCAGTTTATTTTAGAGGGAGGGCAGCTGCGAGAAATTTATGTAACAACGCTGGATTCGGGTTTCTCCCCATCTCCCCTGAACCCATTTATCGAGGTAATTGGCGAACTTTCTTCTGATAAGATAGCTGAATATTTTGATTTATTGGGAATAGATTTTGCTCAAAGTGGTTATGCAGACGGTTACCGGAGTGAAATTAATTTAGCGGCTGTAGATTGGCTAGGTATAGTGGCAGACCGATTGAAGCGTGGGTATCTGTTAACAATAGATTATGGCTATCCTGCCAATCGTTACTATAACCCCAGACGATTCTCCTCCCAAGACGCTACGCGATCGCAAGGAACTTTACAGTGCTACTATCAACATCGACATCATGACAACCCTTATATAAACATTGGACGGCAGGATATAACCGCTCATGTTGATTTTACCGCTTTGGAAAAATGGGGCGATCGCTCCCAATTGCAAAAAGTCGGTTTTACCCAGCAGGGATTGTTTTTAATGGCTTTAGGTTTAGGTTTACGCATCGCTAACCTCTCTCATCAACAGCAACCCATTTCCCAGATGCTGCAACACCGGGATGCACTACACCAACTTCTAGATCCTATGGGATTGGGTGGCTTTGGTGTCTTAGTTCAAAGTAAAGGACTCAAAGAAGCAGAAATTTCTCAACCACTGAAAGGATTTACCGTGCCAGAATGAAGGCATTAGGGGGAGAAATATTTCTTCTTTCTTATCCTTTCCCCCTCTTCAAAGTGATTACAGTTAAGACAAAAACATTCGAGAAGTAAAAATTATGTCTACTCATGACTTGTTAATGCTAGTGACACTACTCACCCCCGGTATTTTACTTTCAGTTTTGATTATGGCTACTTTTGCTGCTGGTGGTTGATTATCTTAAGTGAAATTATCGGGAAATCAGCTAATAGTTATTAGACATCTGGTAAAAAGAATGTAGAGACGTTACATGTAACGTCTCTAGGGGTTTGAGATAACGCACAATTAAATTCGGTCGATGTCTATTAGCTTTGTGTGCAATATTGAAAAGCGATCGCGTGTGCGAAAGGAAGAATAATGAAGGTAGCATTTCTGGGAACTGGATTAATGGGACTACCGATGGCTCAAAGGTTATTAGCAGCAAATATACAGCTAATCGCCTACAACCGCACCCCAGAAAAATTAGCACCATTACAGGCAGCTGGGGTTGAAATTGCAGCGCATCCACGCCACGCAATTCGCGCTGCTGATTGTATAATTCTCATGCTGACCAATGCGGGAGCAATTTATAGTGTACTGCTTTCGGATACTTCTTGGCGAACTCTGGCTGGGCGCACTGTCATTCAAATGGGGACAATTACTCCTTCTGAAAGCAAAGAAATTAGAGATTCGGTAGTTAATGCAGGTGGTGAGTATTTAGAAGCACCAGTTTTAGGTAGCATTCCCGAAGCAAAAGATGGCAAACTAATTGTCATGGTGGGTGCTTACCGCGAACAATATCAACGCTATTTGGAGTTATTACAACATTTTGGTTCACAACCTATACATGTAGGTGCTGTGGGAACCGCTTCTGCACTCAAATTAGCGCTAAATCAACTAATTGCTTCTTTAACTACCAGCTTTGCTCTGAGTCTTAGTTTCGTTCAGCGTTACGGTGTCGATGTGGACTTGTTTATGCAAATTTTGCGAGACAGTGCGCTTTACGCACCGACATTTGACAAAAAGCTGCAACGGATGCTAGAGGGCAATTATGCCAATCCGAATTTTCCGACAAAGCATCTACTTAAAGACACAGATTTATTTATCGATGAAGCAAAATCAGTCGGTTTAAATGTCAGCAGTATCGAAGGTGTGCGGGAAATTTTGCAAACAGCGATGAAAATGTCATTAGCTCAAGCTGATTATTCATCACTATTTTCGGCTCTGAATTACGAACATACAGAGAGTTAAGTTTGTAATGCTGATAGTATGCGATCGCTTATTATCCAACGATTAGAATCAGGTTTAATCCAGCGTTTTTCTTCTGGATTGTAATTACGCTGGTCGATTAGTGCTGCTTGCAAATCTTTCTTCTGTTGAGCATCTAGCTTGGAAACCATCTTTTCGGTCGCTCGCAAGGCAACAGTCTGCTCAAATGCCGTTTTTGAATGACTGATGAGATTTAGAACTGAATCAAAATAAATGGCATCTCCAGACCACTCTACAATCGAAAGTCCCAGTAATCGCTTACCTTCGTCTTTCGATTGCAGCAGATCCTTAACTTCCTTGACAGAAAAATTAACATCTGGTGCTAGCGCCCGCATCCGTCCGGCGATAGATTCCATCTCAAAAGTTCGTTGCGCTCCAGAGGGTGCTGAATTTCTGATAATCTTGTAGCGTTGAGCTAAACGCTCCATTAGCTCATGAGTTTCAGATAATGGAACCTTTGATGCGTAGGCTTTTTGCCATTCATGACGAATTTGCCGCAATTCTAACTGCTGTTGTGGGGGAGCGACATCTTCGGCTAACTTAGTCTGTTCAATGAGAAAGCCGAGTGAATCAGGATCGAGCGATCGCAACATACTAATTGTACCTGAGCCAGTAATTTCTCCGGCTGGTGTCTTCACCGCTCCCCCACTCAAAGCAAAAACCTTTAATACAGACGGCAACCAAGTCAGTGCTAAAAAAACTGCTGTAGTATTATTTACTTGAAATTTAAAATAATTTTCTTTCCCCACGCTGACTTGAACAGTGCTTAAAACTATAAAAATAGTACTAATAATTAACCAGCTTTTAGGAATATCAATCATTTGTTTCAGCAGCCATTCTACAGCTTGGCGCGAAATTTGACCATTTCCTACTTCTGCGTCTGGTTTTCTAACCATATCACTTTCATCTTCTAGTCCCATAAGTGCGAATCATCCCTTGAAAATGTTGTAAATCTGGAAATTCTAACCATTCGGGAAAAATCAGCTTGAGATTATTCTTCTTTGCAGCTTTAAGAACATAAGCGCGTAATTTGGGATCTGCCAGTGGAAATACATCATCTGATTCACAATCGAGGAGATTTTTTCCACGCTCATAAAAGGCGATCGCATCTTCATTATTATGAGCATTTCCGTAAATAATCCCATGAATTTCCGGATATATTGCTTGATACTCATAGAATAAGCGCGACCAAGCTTGAGTGACAATACGTCTATTCGTCTTTGCCAAAGACGCGTCATTCCCACCAGCTAGCATTGCACCGTTATTGCGTATATCTAGTAATTTTAAATCTCTTTTAACCGTGAGTATACCAAATATATGCTCTTGCGTAATTTCCGCAGCTTCTGGTCTGTCCCCAAAAACTTCAACCAAACAACTAGAAAGCTCCGGTGCAACGTAACATATACCACGTTTTTCATCTTTACACGGTTGACATTTACGTGCTTTATAGTCATTTCTAGGAGGGTTGCCGCGTTGATGGTCGAAGCGATGAAACGGACCTATATAACGGAATTCAAGGGCACTACGATAATATTTTGTAGTGAAAATTCTACAAATTGTTATGCCCTTTTCTAAAGTATAGAATAACGGAGCCGCCTGGTTAGCGCGATCAAGTGACGGCAGAATTATTTTTACCAACTTTATCACTCCTAATCTGATTAACTGACAAAATTCACATAAATAACTGCTGATAAGCTTTGAGGCTTCTGTTGACTTGGACTAAAAAGTCCTGTCTAATGTTAGCTTCAAAAGCTGTTTACGCAATTCCGGAGTTAGATGTAGAAATTACGTAAATTTTTCAGTTTAATTTTGCAATATTTTAATCAGTCATCAGTTTCCCAGACGTATTAATACGGTAAAATTCCCGACAACTTATGCGAAATCGGGAATCTTGCAATAACTAGTAGACATCGACCGCTCTTTTATGATGCGTTACCACCAAACCCAAGAGACGTTACATGTAACGTCTCTACATTCATTTTCAAATAGGTTATCTAGTGTTATATAATTCCTACTGCTTGTGCTTCATTAATCACTCTGTCTTTTTGACCTTTTTTCAAAGCTTGTATTGGGGTACACCCATTTAATTCTGAGTTGGGTCGAGTTAGCCAATTAATTTTGGAAAAATCAGGAACATCAAGTGCTTTCAATACTTCTGGTAATCCCGGAATGACACCAGATGGTCCTGTTGGATCAAATTGCCACTTAGGAAACTTCCATACACCATTGTCTTGAATTGCAATTAAGCTATGATTTTTTCGGCGATCGTGTGGTGTCTGACGGCTTTTTGTACCTAGCAGTTTAGCTACTTCAGATGCAGTATATGAATTCGCTAGTAATTCTTGTCTCCAGTCAAAGAAATTTTTCAAGGCAGAATTTTCCAATTCTCTTTGCTCTTCGTCATTGATTGGATCGACACCCAGTTTAGCAGCCAAGTCCGAATTAGCCTTAGATATCTTTGGCTTATTTTTTTCAACTCGTTCAACGAAGTCTTTGATTTCTTCAGATTTTAGGGAGTTGAGTGCTTGCACTGCCTTGATTATTAGTTCTAATCTTTGTTGAGTTACTGGTTTTGCTGAATAATTAGGTATTTTCGTGGTTACAGTTTTTATTGAAGGAGCATCTAGTGTAAGAGTTATCGCGTTCATAAGTTGACCTCAGTTAATGGATAAGAAACTATATAAATTGATTAAGGTATTTCAACATGGCGTAAGAGATGTCCAACGAGCATATCTCTAGCTTCACATGCTTGTGTATGAATTCCTGTCAAGGCTATGATTGACTTGTGTATGACTTGTGTATGACTTATGTGAAAAACAGCGCTTATAACCGTTAAATTATTTGGGAATCTGTATGACTTATGGTGAAGACAAGTATTGAAATCACAAAAAATCGATTTTGTCAAGTATAATGACAAAGCGATCGCTCCAATCATCTGTTGAAGGCATAAAAAAAGCACAAGCTGCACTCATTCGTAATTCACTGACGCAGCAGCAGTTAGCAGAAGAACTGTTAATTAGTCGTCAACCAGTAAGCAAGTTTTTTCAAGGTAAACCGATTGAACGCTACATTTTTCAGGAAATCTGCATCAGGCTAGACTTAAACTGGGAAATAATTGCTTTGTCGTCATGTCCTGATGCAGACGATGTAGAAAGCATTTCCGACATTGAAAGTTTGGTGCAAGAAATACGCGAAAAAATAAAACCCAGCATTTTAAATCGCTGCGACATTATGCGGGTATTAGATATGACTCAGCCCATCAAGTTGAATCATATCTACACTGATGTCAACATCCTAGAAAAAATTACCGGACAACGGTGGATAGGAAATGAACTACTCCAAGAAAGTAACTTTGAGGATTTTGAGCGCTTTGGATTCTCGCAAATTACTGAACAAAGAATACCAGCACTAGAAGCGGTTCAAAAATATCCCAAGTTGATGATTTTGGGTAAAGCTGGAGCGGGTAAAACCACCTTTTTAAAATATCTAGCAATACAGTGTATTCGCGGTAATTTTCTGGCTCATCTTGTGCCGATTTTTGTCAGATTAAAAGACTTTGCCGAAGCTGCCAATCAACCGGGATTACTCGAATATATAACTCAATTTATCGAACAAGCGTTTTATTTACAACAGAGGCAAGATACAAGTACCAAACAATTATTAAGTCAAGGGAGAATGTTGATTCTACTTGATGGATTAGATGAAGTTAAAGAAGATACCAGCCACATTTTCAAGGAAATCCGAGATGTTTCTGACCGATTTCAAAACAATTATTTTGTCATCACTTCTCGAATTGCAGCAGTACAATATACTTTTGAGCAGTTCAAAGAAGTAGAGATTGCCGATTTTGATGAGCAACAGATTGCTAAATTTGCTGTTAATTGGTTTCAAATTCAAGACCCATTAAAAGCAGAACAATTCCTACAAAAGCTGCAACAAAACCAACGACTCAAAGAACTAGCAAATAGTCCTCTAATTTTGACCTTACTATGTTTGGCATTTGAAGAAATAGCTGATTTTCCTACTAATAAATCAGAGCTTTATAAAGAAGCAGTAGATATTTTATTGAAAAAATGGGATGTAATGCGTGGTATAGAGAGAAACCAATACAAACAACTTTCTCCACAACGCAAGAAAGATTTATTGAGTCAAATTGCTTGGAATACTTTTGTCAGTGGCGAGTATTTTTTCAAACAAAAATTTATTGAGCAGCAAATTACCGACTACATTCGTAATTTACCTGATACCAATACTGATTTGGAAGCAGTGCAACTTGACAGCGAAGCTATTTTGAAATCTCTTGAAGCTCAACATAGTTTACTGGTTGAGCGGGCAAAAGGAATTTACTCTTTTTCTCATATTACTTTTCAGGAATATTTTGTTGCTCACAAAGTTGTTTATACTCCACTTTCACAAGCTGAATTATTTCAAAATCTCGTCGCTCACATGACTGAAAAACGTTGGCGAGAAATATTTTTGCTCACAGTCGAAATGTTGCCGAATGCCGATTATTTGTTGCTGTTAATGAAACGCCAAATAGAGAGTTTATCAACAGTAGATGATAAATTTTGGATGTTACTCAAAGATTGCCTTAATACTGATTGTTATGTGAGTGGTGAAGTCCGAGAAGAAATTGAAGATGCTTTATCGAATCTATAAATCTACAACTTTGATAAAATTTCTGGTAACAACTGACCTGGGACTTTAGATAAAGCAAGATTTTGTCCTTGTATTCCTAATTCATTGTGGAATGCGCGAACTGTTTTCACAACATAATTGAAAGTTGTTTGATAAGCTTCTGCTTGTTTGCTCAAGCCATTTAAAGCTTGCAAATGATTATCTAAAGCGACTTCTAGATGTTGAGAACGAATTGTTTTGTCGCAAATAAAATATTGGTCTGTTGCTAGTTGATAATGCGCCAATCCTAAGTTATTATGAGCAGCAAAGATATCAAAACTTAAAGTTACACCATTAAGTGAATGAGCAAGAGCAAGGGCTTCTTCGTATGCGCTGATGCAAAGTTCAAGAAAATTGTGCCGCGCTTCTTTTGTTGTTTGAGATAGATTTGCTAAGTGCCAATAAGCGGTGCCAAGATTATTTTGGGTGGCTGCTGCTGCTGTGGGAACATTCTTCGGAGTGCGATATTTTAAAGCTTCGTTGTAGGCAGCGATCGCCTGTTGTAAATTCTCTGCCGGATTCTCGTATTGTGCCAGATTCCAGTTTGCCGTGCCGATGTTATTTTGAATCATGCCATATTTCAGCGGTTCGTTGTCGCTGCTGTACAGAGTTAGCGCTTCGTTGTAAGATGCGATCGCCTTCTTCAAATGCACCATCGGTTGATTATATTGTGCCAAATGCCAATAAGCAGTACCTAAATTATTCTGACAAGCAGCATACTTCAACGGCTCCATTTCTCCTGTACGATAGCGCAAAGCCTCGCTGTAAGCTGAAACCGCTTGCATCCAACTTTCTGAGGGATTAGAAAAACGAGCTAAATCACCATAAGCTGTCCCCAAATTATTTTGCACCCGTGCATAAGTATCGGGGTGTGTCTGGGGTGCAATCATATTTAAAGCTAACTGATAAAATTTAATTCCCTGTTCTATATAAGGTTGTCCCTCCTCAGAATTGGGAGGTGTGCGGTACAGCATCCAGTAAAGTGTACCTAAGTCATTTAAAATATCTGGTACTTGGGGTGAAGTTTCGTCATGGGTAACAGCCTCTTGATAGGAAATAATTGCTACCATCAAGTTTTCTAACGTTGACTGTCCTTGCTCGATGCGAATGCGATATAAATTTCCTAGGCGATGATAAGCTGCTGCTAATTCCTCATTCGCTTCTGGTCGTGAGTGTAATTCCTCAATTTCCAAAAGCATTTGCTGGGGTTGCGAATTATCATCTTCTTGAGCAATTTTATTATTAATTGTCGCTAGTACTAACTCGGTTAACTCCTTGCTAACATGAGGCAAACTCGGCAGCAATGGGATATCACTCTGGCTGGATGTAGCAGTATCTTCCTTTGGTGGGGCAATGATGAATAATTCTGATTTTGACTCTTGAACTTCTTCTGGTTTGTGTCCGCGATTAACTGGGGTTTCTGCCTGGAAATCGAAATCTTCCCCAAAACTTAAATTACTAGAAGATGCTTGTGTGATTTCTCTTTGCGTAACTGATTCTTCAACAATCGCATCCTCAAAACTGACTAAATCCAAATTTCTCGAACTGGATAAACGTTCTGGAGAAGTTTGTTTTTGTGTCGTCGGCGTCGGTTCACCGGTAAACATAAATACACCAGTACGACAATGCCAAAACTGTGGTGCTGACTGCTGAATAGCGTGTAACCAAGGACGCGGTACCCACAACAACAAACTAGATTCTAAGAATCGATTAGATTCTTGGAGAGATAAATGTTGCTCAGTTAAGCGCAGATAGTGCAAAAATAAACGTTGTGTTGCTACTGGTTGCTTGGTTAACTGCTCTACTCCGACAATTTGAAATCCCGGAATTGGCAAAGGTCGTCCAGGTGAGTCTTTTGACGCTCCTACAAGTGGCGGTGGATAATTAGTTAACCATTGATTTATTTGAGCGATCGGATTGGGGTCACTCAAATTCAACCGCAATGTCACTAATCGCGGATAAGCTGGTGTGCTGCTTTCTTGCCAATCTGTTGGCTGATATAGCACTTGTCCAACCGGATAAGCCAAAGTTGAATGCAAACGAGCCGCAACTTGATTTCTCAGGTTTAAATCATCACATACCGCCAAAAAGATTTGTCGTCGCAACCGAAGACTCAGAGCAAGTTTCAGACGGTGATATACTTGCCGATTCCAGGCAGAATTATTGGTGTGTGCAGTATTATTCACGCTCATGGAGGCGTCATAGCCAAAACATAGTTTACATCACAGACAGTTCCTTGCGGCAAAGACCGTTTTTAGCACTGTCCACTCCTTACGGGGTGGAGTCTATGCAAGCAGCCTAAAAGTCTAGCTATGACTATGATTTTCAAGCGGTTCTTCGTCTGTTCAGGATAAATCGGGGATTAGGGACTCTTTACTGGGGACTAGAAAAAGAATTATTACCGATGTCTTCTCCCCTTGGGCTAACTCCGGACAAGAATGGACAGCCTTCTCATAATTGAGACGCGAAGCGCGAACATCTGAGGGTATCGTTGGGTATCGCGGATCTTTAAAACAAGGCTGTTCATTCTTGTCTATCTTTAATGAAACCCAATCGGACAAAATTAAAGTATAAAATTATGTTTATTAAATGCTAAATTTACGGATGAAAAAAACTGCGATCGCTCTTTTTAAATGCATTATTATGTCACTATGTCAAGTCCTATTTCCCGAAGAAATTAGGTTCCTAAAAAATTGGGAACCCGAAAAAGTGTAAAAATTAAGTTTTGTGTACAGTACCCTTGCAACTTCATTTATGCAAGCTGCAAATCTAGGCGATCGCTCAATTAATTCAGCGAATTCAACACGCACAATACTATTGTCAAAAAAACCACTTCTCAAGCGACATTGGAAACAGAGAAGGCTACAAAAATCAAGCCCCCAATCAAAACTGTAGCGGCAATTCCCAGAAAAATATAGTTGCGCTTTTGTCCGTCGTTGGGAGGTTCTGCTTCATATATCTTTGGTTCACGGGCAAAATTATTGAGACGACCGCCTTCTTCTGTTGTATACGGCATGAATAAATTCCTTGTTTTGCTGATTTCTATAATGTTACATAAACTTAATATTTCACTCTCTACTTACCAGACAATTCTTAACAATTCTTAACAATTCTTAATTGCTTGTCGCGACTGACTAGCTAGTAATCGTCCCCTGAAGGGGTGAACTTGGGCTGGCATAATTTTTAATAGGCATTCTGCCGGCAAGGTATGCCAGACGACCAGCGTATGTAGCCATATTCATCGCCTGCGCCATTGCTGCGGGGTTTTGAGATAGAGCGATCGCGCTATTAATCAACAAAGCATCTGCACCCAATTCCATCGCCTGCGCTGCCTCTGACGGCGATCCAATTCCCGCATCCACCACCACCGGCACACCAGCGTTTTCAATAATAATCTGAATATTCGCCGTTGTTTTCAATCCCTGTCCAGATCCAATCGGCGATGCTAACGGCATCACAGTTGCACAGCCTACTTCTTCCAAGCGTTTCGCTAACATTGGGTCAGCATTGATATAAGGCAACACCGCAAAACCTTCTTTCACCAGTTGTTCTGCTGCTTGCAACGTCCCAATCGGATCGGGAAGTAAATATTTAGCATCAGGTATCACTTCTAACTTGACAAAATTATTATCTTCCTGTCCTAATAGCTTTGCCATTTCCCGTCCCAAACGGGCAACGCGAATCGCTTCTTCTGCCGTTTGACAACCTGCGGTATTCGGCAACATCCAGATTTTTGTCCAATCGAGTGCTTCTGCTAAATTTTCATGTCCGGGTGCTAAGGATTGTACTCTTCGCACCGCAACAGTCACAATTTGGCAACCACTAGCGATGATACTTTGCTGCATTTCCTCAACGCTGCGATATTTACCAGTTCCCGTCATCAACCGAGATTGAAAAGTTTTCCCAGCAATAATCAGCGGTGAATCAAGAG
>CASBQC010000440.1 GCA_949127805.1 Nostocales cyanobacterium PMM_0081 | reverse complement strand
GGATAAGGTGAGTAATTCTTTTTTCCCCACCTCTGCCTATCTCCAAGGAGTCTCCCCATCCTCCCGGTTAAAGGCAACTTACGTATTAGACGCAAATAGCGCAAAGGTATAAATGAAGTTACATATGCAACCTAAATTAATTATTCATGGAGGAGCTGGAAGTTCTCTTCACGGTAAAGAAGGAGTGGAGATAGTGCGGCGATCGCTCTATAAAGTAGTAGAAGAAGTTTATTCTCTTTTGCTTTCCGGTGCAAGAGCTTCGGAAGCAGTGGTGCGGGGTTGTCAAATGTTGGAAGATGACCCCCGCTTTAATTCTGGTACTGGTTCGGTATTGCAATCTGATGGTCAAATCCGCATGAGTGCTTCTTTGATGGATGGAACAACGCAAAGCTTTAGTGGTGTGATTAATGTTTCGCGGGTGCAAAATCCGATTGAATTAGCGCAATTTTTACAAAATTCACCCGACCGAGTGCTGTCAGATTACGGTTCTGCTGAACTAGCGCGGGAAATGCAAATTCCCAGTTACAACGCTTTAACTGAGTTGCGGTTGCAAGAGTGGATGCAAGAACGACAGGATAATTTTAAAAGAACAATGGCTGGGGTGGTGGCAGAACCGGAATTAGTGGAAACTAGCACCGCCCGACGCGGTACGATTGGCGTAGTAGTATTAGATACTCACGGCAGGCTTGCCGTTGGCACTTCCACTGGTGGTAAAGGCTTTGAGCGGATTGGACGTGTCAGTGATTCCGCGATGCCTGCGGGAAATTATGCTACAGTGAATGCTGCCGTAAGTTGTACAGGTATTGGCGAAGATATCATTGATGAGTGTTTAGCACCAAAAATTGTCATTCGCGTTACTGATGGAATGTCCTTGAAAGATGCGATGCAGCGTTCATTTACCGAAGCAAAAAACCACAAGCGGGATTTTGGGGCGATCGCTCTTGATGCGGATGGAGCGATCGCTTGGGGTAAAACCAGCGAAGTCCTTCTTGCAGCTTACCATGATGGCGAAAAGATTGCTGATACTTTGGAATGGACTGGTGAAGAACTAGTAGGCTATTGCTGAATTAATTTCAGTGCTGAAGCTATAATTTCTTGTTCGTCAACCATTACTGCTAATTCTTCGGTTTCATAACATCCTTCAAAAGCTTCAAGCGCCGCTTTTTTCAACGCGAGTTGATATCCTTGTTGCAGAATATCGATTAATTCTGCCCTCTGGAAGTAAAAACCGCCTAATTTGCGGCGCTTGTTGATTTTGTTTATTTCTCGCACCGCATTTTCTATAGATATCTCCCAAGAGCGAGTAGAACGTTTTTCAGCTTTCTGTTTAATTAAATGGATGAGAAGAATCATGCCATAACTATCAATTTTATTGATTTTGTCACTTAGGCTCATTTCTTCTAACTCATCCACCAACAGCAGTGCTTCATAAACTTTGCCTTGTTCTAGAAGTTGCCTAAGTTCTAGTAGTTCTTCCATGTTGAATTATGCGTTATCCAAAATCCTTGTAGAGACGTAGCAGTGCTACGTCTCTACATTTCTTGTGTCTATTGTAGAGACGTTCCGACGGAACGTCTCTGCGACGGTTAGGTTATATCATGTCCCCATCCGGACTTTTGATTCGCCAACCTGGTTTAACTACTTGACGCGCACGGGCAATTACCAGACAATCATCAGAAACATCTTCTGTAACAGTTGAACCGGCAGCGATTGTGACATCATTTCCTAATGTCAAAGGGGCAACTAAAACGCTACTGGCGCCTGTTTTAGTCCGATCGCCTATTTTGGTAGGATGTTTTTTCACGCCGTCATAGTTGGCGGTAATCGTACCAGCACCGATATTTACTTGATTTCCCGCAGTTGTATCGCCCAAATAAGACAAATGTGCGACATTGGTGCGATCGCCTAACTTCGTATTTTTTAATTCCACAAAATTACCGATACGGCAATTTGCACCCACTTCTGCGTGACCGCGTAAATGAGCATAGGGACCAATTCGGGTATTCTCCTGCACGATGCTATCCGTTACCACAGAATACATCACCGTGACGTTTTCACCCAACTGACTATTCTCAATTAAACTCCCAGGTCCGATGCGACATCCTGTTTGAATGACCGTATTGCCTCGGAGGTGAGTTTGCGGTTCAATAATTACATCTGGCTGTAATTCTACCGTGTCATCAATTGTAATGCTGGTGGGGTCGATGAGAGTGACACCTGCCGCCATCCATTTTTCCTTGACTCGCGTTTGCAAAATTTCAGATGCTGTTGCTAATTGCAGGCGATCGTTGATACCGAGAATTTCCTGATAATCTGACACATCAACTGCCATCACTTTGCCAACTTGAGTTACCGCATCGGTGAGGTAGTATTCTTTTTGGGCATTATTTGCTTGCAAATGTGGTAAAATTTTTGCTAACTCTTCCCAATTAAAGCAGTAAATTCCCGCATTGACGCGGCGATTTTGTTTTTGGGTAGCAGTGCAATCTTTATCTTCGACGATTTGTTGGACAATGTTATCACTGTTGCAAAAAACACGCCCGTAGCCTTTAGCATCGCTTAGATGTGCGGTGAGGATGGTAGCAGCGTTATGATTTTCTTGATGAGTTTGCCACAGTTGTTTGATTGTTTCGGTGCGTAATAACGGCACATCGCCATTTAACACCAGCAAATCCCCAGTATAGCCTTCGAGGTGGGGAAGTAATTGCTGGATGGCATGACCTGTTCCCAATTGTACAGTTTGTTCGACAAACTCCAAATCCGGGTTTGATTGCATGGCTGTTTTCACTTCTTCAGCCTGATATCCGACAATCAGCATTTGCCGTGAGGGTGAAAGCGGTTGTACGCTTTCGAGAACTCTCTCTACTAGCGATCGCCCACCCAAAAAATGTAAAACCTTGGGTAGGTGTGATTTCATCCTTGTGCCCCGTCCCGCTGCTAGAATTGCTACGACTACCATAATTAGCTATCAGCTATCAGTGAATTGCGATGAATCTACACAAATAGTTTGAGATTCCCGCTCAAATGATACCTGATTACGCCCTGAACCAAAATGTTAATTATTCTAAAATAGCTTATTGCTTGTATGAGATAATAAATTCTATAAATTTTAGCATTAGTTTGGGGTTGCGCCAACCCTTAGCTGTTTCTTCCCTCATAATGCTAAGGGCTTCTTCTTTGGTGAAAGCTCTTTTGTAAGGTCGTTCGCTAGTTAAGGCATCGTAAATATCAATCATTTGAAAAACTTGTACCACATAAGGAATTTCATCTTCCTTCAGTCCATCGGGATAACCTGAGCCATCCCAGCGTTCGTGGTGGTGACGAATTATGGGAATTACACCGCGCATACTGCGTAATGGCTGGCAGATTTTTTCTCCCATCAAAACGTGTTTTTTCATAATATTCCACTCTTCGGGGGTCAGTTTACCATTCTTTAGTAGCACCGCGTCAGGAATACCCACCTTACCAATATCGTGGAGATAACCCCCCCACATCAAATCTCGAATTTGGTTGCGTGAGAGATTGAGGAATTCTGCAAAAGCTTCTCCCAGTGTTACCAGTCGCTCGCAGTGGTTGCCGGTATTGGGATCGCGACTTTCAATCGCTTTAGCAATGGAAAATAGGACTTTTTCGGCATGGTCTAAATCTTCGTTTAGACGCTTTTGCCTGACTAAAGATTTAACCCGCGCTGCCAATTCTAGCCGGTCAAAAGGTTTGCTTAAAAAATCATCTGCCCCAACTTCGATTCCTTGGATGCGCGATCGCTTATCATTTAAAGCTGTGATGAAAATTACCGGAATTAACCTAGTATGTTCATCCTGCTTGAGCAACTGGCATACTTCAAATCCATCCATCCCCGGCATCATTACATCTAACAAAATTAGATCCGGTTGTCTTTGTATTACCAATTCTATGGCAGTATAACCACTGTCCGCCTCAATTACTTCATAGCCTTCCATCGCTAAAAGTGCGACAGCAGTCAGACGACTGGCAGCATGATCGTCTACTACTAAAACTTTCGGCGCATCAGAATCAAAGCCATTCACTGTTGACCCTTTGGCTTGTCGCGTTATAGAGACCAATGACTTATCACTTCTACTAACATCAGGATTCATCCAATAAGAGAAGGCTTCGGTCTCTTCAGCTATGACATTTTGTTCAGATAAGCTCAAGGAATTACCCTCAGCTTTTTTCAATGCTAAGGCATGATTTGAACCGATACCATTGAGATTGCTTGAGGGGTTTAACCCACTAACAACTTCTTCGGTAGAGCCTATATAGTTGGATTTCCATTCAATCACAAAGGCACTCCAATAAAAAACTTAACAGTGTCAAATTGAAAAAAACAATTTTATTATTTGACTGTATTTCAGTCCGCATTTCCACAATCTTTATGCATCATAACTGCAAATTATTTGTTTTAATACACAGCATGTGTTTTTTTAGGTGTTATTGTAACAATCGAAATATAATTGCCAAATTCCGCAATTTTCTAATTACAGTATGAGCAATTTTTACAAATGTTAAATCAGGTTTTTTACGGAGATTTATTAACATGGCAGCGCCAGAAAATGTTGTAATCGCTACATTTATACCAAACGAAGGGGTTTTGAGTTCAAAGTGTTCTTTCCCCTACTTAATACGCCATTTTTCTGCCTCGTAAATGGAAAGCATATAAGTATGATTTGCGGAATTTCGCAGTGATGATTGACATATATCTTTAGTGATTAGTATCACATAAATGGCTTTTTTCAGAGTTTTCGTTGTAATTATAAATTTTCTGATAAAAGAAGCGTCGAGGAGTGGGGAATAATGTTGAATTGTTTATTTCCCACCCCTCTTCTATACGCGGCAAAGAGTACCAGGCGATCGCCGGACCACTGGTGGAGTAAAACCGATTTGTAAATCCGCTGCCAAAAATGCTGTGCCTACTGCCGCAGCACAGCAATAAGTAACCAGTAATCCATCTACGTGTAAACACATAGAGAATTTTTTAATAAATTCAATAGTCCACAATTGCGGACATTGAGTCGGTGAAAAAACGAACCTTACTCTTGAGAAATAAAGGTAAAAGAGCCGTCTGCTCTCGCTTGTGGTATAAAATTATCGTCATTTATCATTTCTTCTTATAACAACTACCAATTACCAATTTTATGACTAACACTCAATTTGTTGTTTCTGCCGAATGGTTGTTTGCACACCTTGACGATCCGCAAGTTGTAATTGTGGATTGTCGGTTTTCACTTGCCAATCCAATTTTAGGACAACAGCAATATCAAGCGAGTCACATAAGTGGAGCTTACTATTTAGACTTAAACCAGGATCTTTCTAGTTCTGTGGGAGAACATGGAGGAAGACATCCTTTACCCAAAATAGCTGATTTAGCGCAGAAGTTATCAGCAATGGGGGTAAAGCCAAAGACTTTAGTTGTAGCTTACGATGATTCTCGCCTTGCCTTTGCAGCTCGTTTGTGGTGGCTTTTGCGTTATTTAGGACATGAAGAAGTAGCTGTGCTTACAGGAGGCTTTGCTGGTTGGCAAAAAGCCGGGTATCCCGTTACAGATGTGATTCCTGAACCTCGGATAGCAAACTTCGTCCCGCAGCTACAAACACATATGGTGGTGGATAGGGAAGAAGTGAAAACTCGCTCATATTTGCCAGGAGTTGTGTTGGTAGATTCACGGGAAAGCGATCGCTTTTCTGGTGAACGAGAACCAATTGATAAAATTGCCGGACATATCAGCGGTGCTGTAAACTATCCCTGGCTGGAAGTTACAGATTCTTCAGGCTACCTGCTTTCACCACAAGAGCAAAGCGATCGCGCATCCAACCTTGAAAAAGCCGAGGAAATTTTAGTTTATTGCGGTTCTGGTGTCACTGCTTGCGTGAATTTGCTGTCCTTAGAACTAGCTGGCATTAAAGGGGCTAAACTTTATGCTGGCAGTTGGAGTGATTGGATTAGTTATATGTAGTTAGTGGATAGTGGTTAGTGGTTAGTCGATAGTGGGAGCGTAGTTATGAGGATTTTTTGACAACGCTCCAACGCTCCAACGCTCCAACCAACAACTTTTTTCAAAACTTACCTAGTTCCCAATTGTAATTGAGACTAAAGAACCAGCCATCAAAATTAATATTTTGGTCGGTAGAACCACCTAAGCTGACACCACCTTGCAAGCTGACATTAATAGAGTCAGATATTCCATAAGTTAAGTGAGTGTATAGACGATGATATAGGTCTTCTCGTTGGCGCAACGTAAAGTCTGACAAATTAAACTGGTAGTCAACACCAACTTGCAGCGAGCTTAACCAGTAGTAGTTCAAAGAAAGTAACAAAGAATTGTTTATCCGGTTACGATTGTTTAGATCGGCAAAATTAAAACGTAATTCATAGAAGCTGTCTAGCACCAACTTTTTAGTTAGAGGATCTCGCCGTCCTAAAGACACACGCACAGAATTTTCATTTAAAAAGCGATCGCCTGCCGAAAAGTAATCGCCATCCTTGGCATAAAATAACTGTTGATTGCTCCAACCGAGTTCACCATACATTCGCCGTGATAGCTGTTGATAAATACTTGCGTAGAATCTTATCTGGTTGTAATTAAATTTTGATTGATCTATGTAAAAAATCAAGTTGCCATCAATTCCCGCATTAAAAAAAGTCTTAGATCCCAAGGCTAAAGGTGTAGAACCTAGCGTCAGTCCAGTAAAAACCAAGCCATCCTGCATACGGTCAACTTGTGACGAAAAAATATTATTTGTTCCAAAAAATCCCACATAACCCCGCAGTGAGCCTATGGGCTTAAACTGAGTTACGGGTTTTGCGATCGGTGGTGGTGGCAGTGGTTCTACTGGCGATGGCACATCTATAGGCTCCAGCCGTATTATGCCTAGTTCCTGAGAGCTATCTAATGGCGGTGATGTCTGTTTGCTTTCTTGCAGCCGACGTATGAGCCTGTCTAGTCTTTCGGAGTTAGTTAGAGGCGGTTTCTCCAAGAATTGCTCTATTGGTGTTGGGGAAGTTTTGGGAAAATCGTTTGGCTTTCCTTCTAACTGTCGTGGTTGATTCCGCTGTTGAGAAGTGGTAGGAATGTTTCTTGGTTCTTCCCTTGGTGGTGCGGGATTTGGTGTGGGATTTGGTGCGGGATTTGGTGTGGGATTTGGTGTGGGATTTGGTGTGGGATTTGGTGTGGGATTTGGTGGTGTGGGATTTGGTGTAGGATTTGGTGTGGGATTTGGTGGTACGGGATTTGGTACGGGATTTGGTGGTGTGGGATTTGGTACAGGATTTGGTACGGGATTTGGTGGTGTGGGATTTGGTACGGGATTTGGTGGGGGTGGTGTCTC
>CASBQC010000439.1 GCA_949127805.1 Nostocales cyanobacterium PMM_0081 | reverse complement strand
CTCCCCATCCCCCCCATACTTCTTCACAATAACTTGATAAACAATACATAAAAGATGGGTGTAACACCTCAGCCCAAAAATGCTATACTGTGATATTAGATGCACCCTGATGATTTGGAGAGCTGCCCAAGTGGCTCTCCTTTTTCATTTTTATAATTCTGGGAGAAATTGCATCATCAGATTTTCCGAAAAAAACTTACTAGGGGGTATTGCACCTCACCCCAGATGTGATACTATATGTTAAGTAGATGCACCCTGATGATCTGGAGAGCCGCCCCAAGCAGCTCTCCTTTTTCGTTTTTATGGTTGCCAAAAAAATTGCTTACACTAATCAACGCAGAAAATAGAAAGTGCCCTAATCGGTGTATGTGAAAACCACTGTAATCCCAAATCTCAAATAAAAAATAAAAAACTTGTTAGGGGGTATTGCACCTCACCCCAGATGTGATACTATATGTTAAGTAGATGCACCCTGATGATCTGGAGAGCCACCCAAGTAGCTCTCCTTTTTCATATTTATCCTAAACTTGCCACCCTAATCGCGTTTCAAATAGGCAAGTTATTAATAACTAACAAATTACCACTCTTTGGGTGACGAAGACTTGATATAATCGCCCCTCAAGCAGAGAGTAATAGTTGTTAGGTAAGAATAATGAATGACTGGCAGGAAATTACTGGTGGTGTGACAGCACCTAGAGGTTATCGGGCAGCAGGAATTACCGCAGGGTTAAAAGCTTCGGGATTGCCAGATTTGGCTTTGATAGTATCAGATGTAGAAGCGATCGCAGCGGGTGTATTCACCACCAGTCAAGTAAAAGCCGCTTGTGTAGATTATTGTCGCCAACGCTTGCAGGTAAAGCATAGCGCTCGTGCTATCCTGTGCAACGCGGGACAAGCAAATGCGGCAACGGGTAACGAAGGCTTACTAGATGCTTTAGAATGTGCGATGCTACTAGGGCAAGAGTTAAATATGCCTTCAGAATCGATTTTACTGGCTTCTACAGGTGTAATCGGTCAAAGAATTAAAATGGAACCTTTGCGGAGTGGGATTGGTAAGCTGGTGGCAGCATTATCAGAAACAGGTTCAGATGCAGCAGCTGGGGCGATTATCACCACCGATTTAGTCACAAAATCCATTGCTTTAGAAACAAGTATAGGCGATCGCCCGGTGCGAATTGGCGGCATTGCCAAAGGTTCGGGGATGATTCATCCGAATATGGCAACGATGTTAGCATTTGTTACTTGTGATGCAGCGGTTGCACCTACTCTGTGGCAACAAATGTTAAGTCGTGCAGCAGATAGAAGTTTTAATTCGATTACCGTCGATGGTGATACTAGCACCAATGATAGCTTGATTGCCCTTGCCAACGGTCAATCTCGCACCCCAGCAATTACGGAAATGAGTGCAGAAGCGGAAAAATTAGAAGCGATGTTAACAGCAGTATGTCAGCATTTAGCGAAAGCGATCGCTCGTGATGGTGAAGGTGCAACTTGTCTGATTGAAGTGCAAGTTACTGGGGCAAGTAATGAACAAGCAGCTAATCAAATCGCTAAAACCATCGCCGGCTCATCTTTAGTTAAGTCTGCCATATTTGGACGCGATCCAAACTGGGGACGCATTGCCGCTGCTGCCGGACGTGCTGGTATTCCTTTTGAGCAAGAAAACCTGGAAATTAAATTAGGGGATTTCTTGATGATGGAGAATGGTCAACCAATACCTTTTGATCGGGCAGCAGCGAGTGCTTATTTAAAACAAGTAGCAGCGAATGCTTCTAAACCACAAGATATGAGCAATGATTTGTCAGGCGATCGAAGTACAATCAAGGCTCAAAGTTTAGATAATCCGGTGATAATTGCAGTTAGCGTTGGTAATGGACACGGTTCGGGTAAAGCTTGGGGTTGTGATTTGAGTTACGACTATGTGAAGATTAACGCTGAGTATACTACTTAAGAGTAACGAACCGCAGAGGCACAGAGGAAGCAGAGGAAAGATGGCTTCATCAGCAGATATCGGTGGGAAGCGTTTAATTAGTTTAGCTCCAGATGCTTGGGTAAAATGGGTAACGCAGTCCCCCGATGTCTTGGGTAGAGAAATCCTCGCTTCTGAATTTCAGTGGATTAGCCGAGAAAGCGATGTTGTAGTTAAAGTTTACCATCCCAAAATTAAAGATTTTTTGGTGTTGAATGAGTTGCAATTGCGCTACAACATCCGTCTACCTCGTCGGATGCGTGCTTATGCGGCACTGGCAGAGGAAAGATATAATTTGCCTGTTTACCCGGTACTGATTAATATTTTGCCTCCACCGGAGACAATAAAAATTGCCAGCGGCTATGAATCTGAAGTTTTGAGTTTACACGCTCGTCAAGATTATCGGGTGATTAATTTGTGGGAAGTTGACGCACAGATTGTTTTTCAACAACCTCTGCCGTCTTTACTGCCTTTTGTGCCAGTGTTAAAAGGTGGTGATGAAATCGCGGTGGTACAGCAAGCTGTACAAGCTTTGCGTGGTGATGAACAGTTAAATGAGTTAGAACCGCTATTAGCCTTTTTTGCTAGCTTTGTATTGTCAAGTGCTTTAGTACAGCAAATTATGAGGTGGGATATGGCTGTGTTACAAGAATCTCCCTGGTATCAAGAAATTTTAAATGAAGGACGCCGAGAAGAGTTACTTTCTGGTATTGAATTAGGTTTGGAACTTAAATTCGGCGCCCAAGGGTTACAGTTAATGCCAGAAATCTCTCAAATTACCGATTTAGATGTATTAAAGACAATTTGCGAAGGGTTGCGGACAATCAATTCTCTAGAGGAAATTCGGCAAATTTATACAACAAATGAAACATGAATTTTCTCGAATCTCCCCAACGCATTTCTGTAGTTGGGACTAGCGGTTGTGGTAAGACGACTTTAGCGCGAGAAATTTCGCAGCGTCTTACCATTCCTCATGTAGAACTAGATTATCTGCACTGGCAACCTAATTGGGTGGAAGTGCCTAATGATGTGATGAGAGAAAAAGTTTCTCAAGCACTTTCGGGTAATACTTGGGTAGTAGATGGAAATTACAGCATGGTGCGCGATATCGTTTGGGGAAAAGCTGATACAGTTGTTTGGTTAGACTATTCCTTTTCAGTGGTCATAAGTCGTGTAGTTTGGCGGACATTTCAGCGAGTAGTGAAGCAACAAGAAGTCTGCAATGGCAACCGTGAAACTTGGAAAACCACCTTTAGCCGTGATTCGGTGATTTTATGGGCGCTTCAAACTTATCATAAAAATCGTAGGCAATATGCGCTGCTATTGAAAAAACCTGAGTATGCACATCTTAATATTGTACATTTGCGATCGCCTGCATCTACACAAAATTGGTTATCACTAATTCTTTAGTATTATGAGTAACTTACAAATCAAAACACCGACTGATACATGGATACCCACAACCTGGGATGAATACATCCAAGAAATTGAAAATCCCGCTTCCGAAAAAGCCAAAGGCTACTACTACAACGGCAAAATGAGGATTGAAATGCCACCTATCGGTAATGACCACTCGCGAGATCATACAATTATTATTGTTGCTGCTAGCATCTACGCAGCTATCAAAAACATTCCCATGAATGGAAATGATAACTGCACTTACCGAAAAACATGCTTTAATGAGGCGCAACCTGATGTATCTTACTACATTGGTGAAAATGCTGATGTAATTCCTTGGGGAACTTCTATTATCAACCTCGATAACTATCCACCGCCAAATTTAGTGATTGAAGTTGCGAATACTTCTTTAGCAGATGATAAAGGTGAAAAACGTCTGCTGTATGAGGAATTAGGAGTAGATGAATACTGGATTATAGATGTGCGGAATGTTCAAATTATTGCTTTTGCTATAGAAAATAACGGTAGTCGCAAAATTACTCAATCTCTGGTTTTACCTGGTTTAGCAATTTCTCTTCTTGAAGAAGCTTTCCGACGTACTAGACAAATGAATCAAAGCCAAGTTGTTGCTTGGTTATTATCCCAATTTCAGCAATAATATCATTAAAACAGAAAAACAGGCAATTAAGTAGGGTTCGTAGTGAGCGATTTATCGCTCTAGCATTTTAAGGACGCGCATTCCTGACTACGAGCTTACGTTTAATTTAGTTCTCCTACTTCACCCCTTTTTCATAACCGTTGCAGCAGACTTAAACCGTGGGTATCAGTACCACAAGTGCTGTAAAGATTAAATTCATCAGCTAGCTGTTGTACCTGTTTTGATTCCAAGGCACTTGCTCGCCAAGGATTAGGATTATTGTAAGCGTAAAACGTTTCTACGCCATCAATACCAGCCTCAGCAGCAGCGGGAATTAAATCGAAATGCGATCGCTTGTAACGAGCTGGATGAGCGAGTACCGCTAATCCCCCAGCATTCTGAATTGCCGCAATCACGTTAGCTATCTGATAATCTTCACCAGTAGCAATTTCTCTTTGCAGATAGCCTTTAATACTGGGGTGTTCTGGCTCAAAAGCATAACCCAAAATGTGAACTTCCACATTTAAAAGGTTGGCATTAATTTCTACACCACTCCATAGGTAAGGAGCATTTGCACTTTTGTTTTTCCACTTCCAATCTTCTAACCAAGCTTGTGCTGCTTGATAGCCTTTAATACTATGATGGTCTGTGATGGCAAATCCTTGTAAACCAATAGCGATCGCCTGTTCCATCAATGCAGTCGGCTGCAACTTGCCATCAGAATGGACAGTGTGCATGTGAAAGTTAAAACACCTCGGACAACTTTGTGCGTCGATGTTCTGGAATACTTTTTTTAAAAGTTCCCTGGAAGTAGAAGTCCGGGCAAAATTTACAGCCATAACCCCCTCTGAAAAGTATGTAATTCTAACACTCCAACAAGATAGATTTACAGATGACAAACACCAGCACTGTAAATCAGTGTTGGAGGCTATTTTTTCAGCTTCATCAGCAAATTTTTTCAATATGTTAAGACTACGTTAGCAAATTCAAAGGCTGACGGTCATGAGTATTTTCGATGGTAGTTATGACTAAATGTCATAAATATAGCAATTTATAACCGTAAATACCGTATAAAAGCTTGATATTTAATAGTACTTTCGGATAGGTTACGCTCTATAAATAGCAAAAAACTAATCAGTATATCTTCAGAAAATCCTATATTTTAGTATGGTAATCCTAATAATTCGCCATTACCAGCAATTACCTGTGCGATCGCACTTGCAGAAATATCTTGTGATTGAAAGTGATTAATCGTCACATCAACCTGATTTGGTGGAACTAGCAACACAAATCCAATCCCCATGTTGAAAGTGTTATACATCGCTTCGGGACTAACTGAACCAGCATCAGCTAGCCATTGAAATACAGGGGGAATAGTCCAACTACCTGGGTTAATTTTAAGCGCTTGATTTTTGCCCAAGCATCGTGGTAGATTTTCTGGCAAACCACCACCAGTAATATGAGCCATACCGTGAATTTCTAATCCTGCTTGAAGCGCGGCAAGAATTGGTTTTACGTAAATGCGCGTAGGTGTGAGAAAAGTTTCCCCTAAAGATTGACCATTTAGTAATTCTGGGCGATCGCTCCAAGATAAATTGCGTTCATTGATAATCTTTCTCACCAAACTAAAGCCATTACTGTGAACACCACTGCTAGGGAGTGCGATCGCAACATCTCCTATTTGCACCTGAGAACCATCCAGCATCTGGCTTTTTTCGACAATTCCCACACAAAATCCAGCCAAATCATACTCTCCCAACGAGTAAAAACCTGGCATTTCTGCGGTTTCTCCTCCCAGCAAAGCACAACCAGCCAGCTTACACCCAGAAGCTATACCCGCAACCACCTGAGTCAACTGCTCTTTTTCTAACTTCCCTGTAGCGACATAATCTAAAAAAAACAGCGGTTCGGCGCCAGATGTTAGCACATCATTAACGCACATCGCCACTAAATCAATACCAACAGTATCATGGCGATTAACAGCAGAAGCGATTTTCAGCTTTGTACCCACACCATCCGTCCCGGAAACCAAAACTGGTTCTTTGAAACCCCCCGGTAGTTGAAAGCAGCCACCAAAGCCACCCAATCCGCCAATTACTTCCGGTCGAAAGGTGCTCTCGACCAAATTGCGAATTTGACCTACAAAAGCTCGACCAGCCTCTACATCAACTCCTGCATCCCGATAATCCATAACACTTAGTCAATAGTCAATAGTCAATGGTCATTAGTCCACAGTAGATGAGTTTGACACTCTTTTAACGGCGTTGCACCAATTGAGGTATGAATCCTTGTAGAGACGTTCCGGTGGAACGTCTCTACAAGGATTTTGGTATTAGGTAAAATTATATTCATACATGAAATCAGCAACGCCCTTTTAACTAATCAAAATACCTCATTTTCAATACCGCGCCACCATTCCCCCAAATTCATCAAGTCTTCGTGTATGTCTGTTAATTCATTAGCGTAGTCATTTTCTGAAAGCGTCGCTTGACGTTCTTTGAGCTTTTTCAGTCGCAGTTGCACCAACAGCCAAGGTTTAGTGATGCTATTCGTGGCTTCGATGTATTGCGCTAATTCTTTGCTATTCATAAATTTTGATTTTTATGGCACTACTTTTAAAGATACAAGTTGAAGCGGAATGTCGGCATAAAATAAAAACAGCCACAAAAAATCGTGACTGTTTGCAATGTCAGAAAATTAAACGATTATTTCGGCGTTACAGTGACGACAAAATACACCGTTGCAGTCAGTTCAATAATTGCAGATAATTAGGCTTTGGCTAAATTTTCTGCAACAAAATCCCAGTTTACCAATTGATCTAAGAAGTTTTTGATAAAGGCAGGACGAGCATTGCGGAAGTCAATGTAGTAAGCATGTTCCCAAACATCTAAAGTTAGGAGTGCCTTTTTGCCATGCGCTAGAGGGTTCTCAGCATTCGGTGTTTTAATAACCTTCAGCGTACCACCATCATCAATCAACCAAGCCCATCCGCTGCCAAACTGTGTTGCAGCCGCGTTAGAGAACTCTTCTTTGAATTTATCGAAGCCACCAAAATCTTTATCAATTTTAGCAGCCAAATCACCACTTGGTGTACCGCCGCCTGCTGGCTTTAAAGAATCCCAAAAAAATGTATGATTCCAAACTTGAGCTGCGTTGTTAAAAACTCCTGTTAAAGAGGGGTCTTTAAAAGAAATTTGGATCACTTCTTCTAAGGACTTATCAGCGAGGTCTTTACCTTCAACGAGCTTGTTAAGGTTATCTACATAGGTTTTATGATGCTTACCATAGTGATACTCAAAAGTCTCAGCTTTCATGCCATACGGCTCTAAAGCTTTAATATCGAAGGGTAGGGGGGCTTGTGAAAATGCCATGAGTGTCAAATCCTCTCTTTATCGTTTTCCAGTTTAAAGCTGGTGTTACAGCTTTGGAAATTACAAACTTTGTGTTGAGCAGTTGAAGGTGCTGAACACTGTTAAATAAAACTTAACATCGTTATTTTACTACCAAAGGCACGATTCAGACAAATTGATGTCAAATCTATCTAAATGAATATACAATAAGTAAGAGATAATGCCGTTTATCTGGCGATAGATATATTTTCTTATTAATTAATTTTAATATATAATTTTAAACTCCTATTAATAACTATAAATATTTTTTCATGGAGAGGCGCAAGGGTTCAAAGGATGTTTGAAAAGTTTTGGGCGAATATAATTCGCCCAAGCGAGTAACTATTAACTTAAGGCAAGACAAAAAGCCGGAGTCAACTTTTTATAATATATGTCCCGGCTTAAGTGAGTAGCGCAGGAATTTGTGTTAATTACAATTGAGATAACCGTTGTTGGTAGAAGTCAACAATTTGTGCAGTGACTTCTGAAATTGAGAGACCATCGGTTTGCATTTCAATTGCATCGGCTGCTTTCTGCAAGGGGGAAACTTTGCGGGTGCTATCTTTCCAGTCGCGTTCAGCGATGTCTTTTTCCAGCTGCTCTAAACTTACTTCAGATTGACCTTGTTTTTTAAAGTCTTGCTGACGACGCCGTGCACGTTCGCTAACCGAAGCCGTTAAGAAGATTTTGACTTCAGCATCGGGGAAAACGTGAGTACCGATATCCCGTCCTTCAGCAACCAAACCACCTTTTTTACCCCAGCTTTGCTGTTGTTTAACTAATGCCTCACGTACAGCGCTCTGGGCGGCAATGGCGGATACTTTTGATGTTACTGTTGGTGTGCGAATTACCTGGGTAACATCAGTATGATTAATCCAGACTTTTACAGGAGATTGTAAATTTTCACCCGGAGTCAGTGAAATCACACATCGGTTAGCTAATTCAGCGATCGCACACTCATCATCCAAAGCAATTTCCTCTTGCAACACTAGCCAAGTAAAAGCACGATACATTGCGCCAGTATCCAAATATACTAGACCCAATTGAGCTGCCACTTGACGAGCCACCGTAGATTTCCCTGCACCAGCCGGTCCATCAATGGCGATGACGGGGGAGCGATCGCGCAGGATGGTATTGTCAATCAAACGTGTAGAACCAAGACGAGCGGCGATCGCAAGCATTCCTTCCTCCTTAACTTCCTCTAAAGACATCAACGTAGTCGGTTCAACCAATTCAATATATTCGACTAAAACAGTTGTTACCATTGCTAGTTCTTGTTCCACCACCGCTATAAGAGTGCTGGTGTTACGAACGCCCGCTTTAAATGCTGCTTCAGCTTGCCGCAAGCCGCGATATAATACCGCAGCCTGCTGTTTTTCCGTTGCAGTCAAATATTGATTGCGGGAACTCAAGGCAAGACCCGATGCTTCCCGCACCGTTGGACAAGCAACAATTTCTATCGGCAAATTCAAATCAGCCACTAGCGTTCTAATAATTGCCAGTTGCTGACTATCTTTTTGACCGAAATAGGCTCGATCAGGCTGTACCAAGTTAAAAAGCTTGGTTACAATCGTAGCCACACCCTGAAAGTGACCTAGCCGAGAACGACCACACAAGCCTGATATCATAGCAGATGGAGGGATAACTTGTGTAACAATTGAATCTTGTATACTCTTCTGCGGAACTCCTAATTCCTCCGGAGAAGGCGCAAAAATCGCATCCACACCAGCTTGTTCACAAAATTGTCCATCTGCCTCTAAAGTACGAGGATAGCGTTGAAAATCCTCATTGGGACCAAATTGTAGGGGATTTACAAATATACTGACGATTACCGTGGCGTTTTCTCGCCGTGCTCGCGAAATCAAGCTTAAATGACCTTGATGCAAAGCCCCCATCGTTGGAACCAAACCAACTGGTGTCTGATACCAGCTGGTCGTATCATTTAATAGCAGTTCCGACCACTGGCAAAGCTGATTTTCCGAACGACGTTTAGCTAAATAACAGCGTAAAGCTGCAACTGTTGTCAGCAGGCGCACAAAATACCCCTAGTTCTTCTTGAGCCTCTCCCCCGTTAAGTTTATATCTGAATTCGGGGGAAAAACGAGTGAACTAGGGAAAATAGGGAAGCGTGGTGATGGGGGAGTCGGGGAAGCG
>CASBQC010000438.1 GCA_949127805.1 Nostocales cyanobacterium PMM_0081 | reverse complement strand
TGACCCTTGACCCTTGACCCTTGACCCTTGACCCTTGACCCTTGACCCTTGACCCTTGACCCTTGACCCTTGACCCTTGACCCTTGACTCTTAACTAATTAGTCCACTTATCGGCTACTAGTTCTGCTAAATCCAAGACTCGCTGGCTGTAACCCCACTCGTTGTCATACCACGCCATCACCTTCACCATGTCGCTGCCCATGACCATTGTCAAGCTAGCATCGACAATCGAAGAAGCTGGATTACCTTGATGATCGGATGATACCAAGGGTAGGTCGCAATAGTCCAAAATGCCTTTCATTGGACCTTCAGCCGCATCTCTCAGGGCTTGGTTGACTTCTTCAGTAATGGTACGTTTCTCGACGTTAACGACGAAATCCACCATTGAAACGTTCGGGGTGGGTACGCGCAATGCCACACCATTCAGCTTACCTTTGAGGTCTGGTAGTACCAACGCTACAGCTTTTGCCGCACCGGTGGAGGTGGGTACAATATTCATTGCCGCAGCACGAGCACGTCGCAGATCTCGGTGGCTAGCGTCTAACAGACGTTGGTCGCCGGTGTAGCTATGAGTAGTGGTCATTGTGCCTTTGATGATGTTGAACTTTTCGTGCAACACCTTGGCAACGGGAGCTAAACAGTTGGTAGTACAGCTGGCATTACTGATGATGTTGTGTTTGTTGTGATCGTAGTCGTGATGATTCACGCCAACTACAAACGTACCATCTTCGTTTTTGCCTGGGGCAGTGATCAGAACCTTCTTGGCACCTGCATTTACATGCTTCATTGCCCCTTCTTTGCTGGTAAATACACCTGTTGCTTCAATAATCAGGTCTATTTCCCAGTCTCTCCAGGGCAAGTTTTCTGGATTGCGATCGGATACGCACTTAACGGTTTTACCGTTAACGATAATAGAATTATCATCGGCAGAAATGTCAGCATTCTGTAACTTTCCTAGCATCGTGTCATATCTAAGCAGATGCGCGTTGGTTCTAGGGTCTGAGGTGTCATTGATAGCAACCACGTCGATGTTGCTATGTTCTCTACCTACCCAGCAGCGCATAAAGTTACGTCCAATGCGCCCAAAACCGTTGATTGCAACTCTAATCACAGCGTCTTGCCCCTCTGTATTTATGCTTATACATTAATATCGTTGACCATGATCATACAGCAAACGGGGGGGGTATTTATAACTATAAAGTGCTAGAGCAACAAAAAAATACATATTTTATTTAGATTTATCCAAGTAAAGGTTTTGGGCAGCGATGTAAGCTCTGACCGGTTCGGGGACTAAGTAACGAATTGACTGGCGATCGCCCTTGGCGTTGGCGGAGCCATCGCTGCACATCTGCCGAATTAGGGTTGACGAAAGTCCCACTAAAGGTATATGCAATAATTGCCAGCTAATGCTGCATAACTGTTTTTGCAGTTGTTGCTCTACTTGCTTGCAGATTAACTCGCTTTGAGCTATATTCTCACCACCGACTAATCGGGGTGCAACCAACCAATCACACATTTGTACTAGTTCTCGTAAGCGATACCAACGGGGCAAAGTAAGGATGGCATCCAAACCAAGAATCCAGTACCAACGAGTATTTGGGTAAAAAGCAGATAACTCAAGTAAAGTGTTAATCGCATAGGAAGTTCCGGAGCGATTCACGTCAACTAATGAAATAGTAAAAAAGGGATTGTCTCTTGTGGCTAGTTGGAGCATTTCCACCCGATGCTCAAAGGAAGTCGCTTGTTTATGAGGAGGATTTAACGATGGCACCCAAATTACGTGTTCTAGGGGTATTTGATTTAAAGCAGTCTCAGCTAAAATCAAGTGTCCCCAATGAACAGGATCAAAAGTGCCGCCAAAAATTGCAATAGACCGCATCCGCTTAGTATGAGTTTTATTTCAGTTTAAAAGCAGTTTCGCATCCCAATGTACTATTGAACGATAATTCCAGTAAGGAAGGCAAAAAATGTATTTGAAATTACAGTCATTTCTTTCCCGATGCAGCGGAAATTTTCAGAATAAACATAAAAACAGTTCAGAAAAATAAAAAATCGCTTGCCAAGGTAAAATCATTCTGAACATGCAGATGTTTAGCATTCGATAGCAACTGAATCATCAGACAGAAAATGATGCATGATCTGTAACGTTCAAAATCAAATTACTGTTATGATACGCGTGTCATTTGTGAATATTGGTGTGGTGTGGTGTAAGAGGATTAAACAATGAGCAATTCTGTAGACTTTAGTGGTAGACCATTTCACTTTATTGGTATTGGCGGTATAGGTATGTCTGCTCTGGCATACGTTCTGACAAAACGCCATTTGCCAGTGTCAGGTTCGGATCTTCGTCCAAACCACATTACGCAAAAGTTA
The DNA here is from genome assembly GCA_949127805.1 of Nostocales cyanobacterium PMM_0081. GTDB lineage: Bacteria > Cyanobacteriota > Cyanobacteriia > Cyanobacteriales > Nostocaceae > Hassallia. The sequence continues at coordinate 8,285 of CASBQC010000438.1, read as the reverse complement.
GAAGATATCGGTTCTCATATATTTGGTACACAAGAAGCAAGCAATCTCGCCTTTTTTCATCCTCAAAGTGAGGTAATTACTGAGAATAATCCAGTAGTTTTAAACTCACTACAAAAATCGCCTACTGTAAGTAAAGGAATACTGCCCCAAGTTATTTGTTCAACAGCAATTAATACAAATAATTTAGAATATAAAGCAGCACTAGAATTAGGTTGCCCAATATTTCATCGGTCTGATGTACTAGCTGCATTAATTGCCGAATATTACAGTATTGCAGTAGCAGGAACGCACGGTAAAACTACTACTAGTAGCATGATTGGTTATATGCTATTGCAAGCTGGTTTAGACCCAACGATTCTGATAGGTGGCGAAGTAAAAGCTTGGTCTGGCAATGCTCGATTGGGAGAAAGTAAGTATCTAGTAGCTGAAGCAGATGAATCAGATGGATCGTTGGTGAAACATGCCCCCGAAATTGGCATCATCACCAATATTGAATTAGATCATCCCGACCACTACGACACATTAGAGCAAGTGGTGGAAACTTTCCAGACATTTGCTAAAAGTTGCAAAGTATTAATCGGTAGTATTGATTGTGAAACGCTAAAAGATCGCCTCAAACCAACTATCACCTACAGCTTACACTCAGATACCGAAGCTGATTACACTGTCACCAATATCGACTATCGCGCTGATGGCACTACAGCTTTAGTTTGGGAACGAGGCAAAGCCTTGGGCGTGTTAAACTTGCGTTTGCTAGGTCGTCACAACCTCAGCAACTCCTTAGCCGCAGTAGCCGTTGGTCGAGCTTTGGGTTTAGAATTTGGCAAAATTGCTTCATCTCTTGCCACTTTTGAAGGTGCAAAACGCCGCTTTGAATTGCGCGGTGAAGTCGATGGTATTACCTTTATTGACGACTATGCCCATCACCCCAGCGAAATTCGCGCCACTCTAGCTGCCGCACGTCTACAAGCAAGACCAGGGCAAAGAGTAGTTGCGATTTTTCAACCACATCGTTACAGCCGCACACTCACGTTTTTAGAAGAATTTGCCGAATCCTTTACTCATGCTGATTTGGTGGTAATCACTGACATTTACAGTGCAGGTGAACCAGATTTAGGACAAGTCAGTGGTGAACAACTGGTGGCGAAAATTGCTACTCACCAGCCTCAGGTGACTTATCAACCGACTTTATCCTCAGTACGTGAATACTTAATTTCTAAGCTGCGTCCTGGAGACTTAGCTTTGTTTTTAGGTGCCGGGAACTTGAACATGGTGATACCCGAAGTAATTACAACTCTTTGCGAACCAGCTAAAGCTACATCCTAAAAGCTGACACAGATTGTGTCTGTCTAGCGAGAGTTTTCTTGCTTCACCTTTTTGCCGTATCGATACGGCATATAAATGTAAAAAAATCACCAATCGAAGTTATATGACAATTTCCCAGGCAGCTGAAAACGTCTGCAAAGTTTCTACCTTAGCGACAAGTAAGCCAGAAACAGTTAATTCTATTGAAAGCAAGAAAATTTACATAATCGGTAGCGATTTTGCAATCAAGTCTCAGGCTTCCCTCGCAGCGGTTACTTCCTACAGAGTTGGTGGACCAGCCGAATGGTATGCAGCTCCGCGAAACTTAGCAGCATTGGAAGCAAGTGTGAAGTATGCAAAAGAACATGATTTAGCAGTAACAATACTAGGCGCAGGCTCTAACTTGTTGGTAAGCGATCGCGGTATATGTGGTTTAGTTATTGCTACTCGTCATCTGCGCCACAGCTACTTTGACCCCCAAACAGGTCAATTAACAGTTGCGGCAGGAGAATCAATCCCCAGCTTGGCTTGGCAAGCAGCAGATTTGGGTTGGTCCGGATTAGAATGGGCGGTTGGCATCCCCGGAACCGTCGGCGGTGCCGTTGTCATGAATGCAGGAGCACACAGTAGCTGTATCGCAGAGATGTTAGTTAGTGCCGAAGTGCTTTCACCTGATGGCACATTAGAAATTCTCACCCCTGATAAGTTGGCTTACGCCTATCGGACTTCGTTACTACAAGGAAGCGATCGCATTGTCACCCAAGCCACCTTCCAACTTAAACCAGGGGCAGATCCCGCCAAAGTTGTAGCCGCAACAAAACAACACAAACAACATCGTTTGACTACCCAACCCTACAACTTCCCCAGCTGTGGTAGCGTGTTCCGCAATCCTAAACCTCATAGCGCAGGCTGGTTAATTGAACAAACCGGTCTTAAAGGCTATCAAATAGGCGGAGCGCAAGTTGCACAACTCCACGCTAATTTTATCGTCAATCGTGGCGGGGCAAAAGCTAACGATATCTTCGGTCTAATCCGCCACATCCAGCAACGGGTACAAGACCGCTGGTCGATTTTGTTAGAGCCGGAAGTGAAAATGCTCGGCGAGTTTCAACCTGTTTGAAGAAAATGGGGTTTCACAAACGCTCTTTCACTCATTGGACAGCTTGCGAGTGAAATATTCATGCAGCATCTCAGACAATCTAGGTGGAAGGCTGTCCAATGAGTGTCCAGGTGAGCGTCCAAGGGAATGGGGAATGGTGAGCCAGCGCGCAGAAAGGGGAGGCAGTGCGTTGCGGAGGTTCCCGGAGTTGTAGCACCTGCCGTGGTCTCCCCCTTTCCTCGACTGGCGAAAGAGAGAAGGGGGGAATGGGGAATGAAAAAAAATTATTCCCTATTACCACCTTCCCAATGCCAGCGTGCCCCTAACTCCAGGTAAAAAAAAGAGGCAACTTGCCTAGCCCATCTATAATTGAATTTGATTTGTTATTCAACGCACACACGGACAATCAGTTATGGCAGAAAAAGGACAGGGATTTGGCTTCGGCTTGGGAAAAATGAAAGAACTCGCCGAAGCTTTTAAAAAAGCGCAGCAAGTTCAAGAAGGCGCGAAAAAACTCCAAGAAGAATTGGAGCAGATGGAGATTTTGGGAGAATCTGGCGGTGGTCTGGTCAAGGTGATTGTCAGCGGAAACCAAGAACCAAAGCGCGTGGAAATTTCCCCAACTGCTCTAGAAGAAGGTGCAGACGTACTTTCCGACCTTGTGACAGCAGCAATGAAAGATGCTTACAACAAGTCCACTGCTACAATGCGCGATCGCATGGAAGATTTGACCAGTGGGCTAGAGCTTCCTGGATTTCAGTAAAGTATCAATAGGAGCGTGGTTAGTGGTTAGTAGATAGTGGATAGTCGTTAGTCGATAGTGGATAGTGGATAACTGTTGACTGTTAACCGTCAACTAACAACGCTCCAACTAACAACGCTCCAACTAACAACGCTCCAACTAACAACTGACAAAGCCAAAGCGGATTTTTATGCCTTATAAGCTGCTTTTTGTCTGCCTGGGGAACATTTGCCGATCGCCATCGGCAGAAAATATCATGTATCATCTGATCGAGCAGGCAGGGTTGAGCGAAAGCATCGTCTGCGACTCTGCTGGGACATCCAGCTACCACATTGGTAGTCCACCTGACAGACGCATGAGTGTTGCTGCGGCTCAAAAGTTAGGAATTAAACTACGTGGTTCAGCCCGTCAGTTTCAAAAGTCAGATTTTCAAGATTTTGATTTGATTTTGGCTATGGATCGAGAGAATTATGAAAATATTCTCTCTCTCGATCCAACTGGGCAGTATCGCAACAAAGTGCGCTTAATGTGTGATTTTTGCTCTGGGTACACCATCAAAGAAGTTCCAGACCCTTATTATGGCGGTTCCGCTCCCTTCAATCAGGTGATTGATTTACTGGTAGATGCTTGTGAAGGTCTTTTAAAACACGTCACCAGCCAACTGAAGGATGAAGGATGAAGGATGAAGGATGAAGTAAACCCCATCAATAGACATCGACCGCTCTTTTGTTATGCTTTGCCCGAAACCCTTGTAGAGAAGCGATAAATTGCGTCTTGTTATTTAACTAAACCGTGCGTAATCGCAAAACGCACCAGTTCAGCACGGTTGTTGGTTTCGGTTTTCCTTAATAAGCTGCTAACGTATTTTTCTACTGTCCGAGGACTGAGGTGTAACTGATTACCCATCTGAGCATTAGAAAGACCATGAGTTAACAGTTCGAGGACTTCCTGTTCTCTAGAACTTAAAGATGAAAGTGCTTCGGACTTCCCAAAATGATTAACATGATTATGAGAATCCGCAATTTTCGGCGCAGAATTACCGAGATTTTCATGATGAGAAAAGCCATACTCTGATTTCATGATTTGCGATCGCTCTAACAAATTGCGAATCGCTGCCGCTAACTCTTCTAACTCAAAAGGCTTGGGCAAATATAAATCGCACCCTGACTGATAGCCCAAGATTCTTTCCTGAGTCTGAATTCTTGCCGTTAACAAAATCACCGGCAACAAACGGAACCCTGGTTGTTGCCGCACTTGACGCACCAATTCATAGCCATTCATCCGGGGCATGACAATATCTGTAACAATCAAATCAGGATGGTACTTTTCCACGATCTCCAGAGCTTCTTGACCGTCATCAGCTGTAATTACTATGTAGCCAGACAATTCAAGATAATCGCTGATAGACAGACGAGTGCCCAGATCGTCATCCACCACAAGGATCGTCAAGGGCATGGACAATACATCCCTAGCATTTTTTTTACTAAGCAATTTGCTTTAATAAGCAATATCAATAGGTTCAAGCAACAACAGTACTCTTATGTTTCATACTATGACAGGATTAACAGCTAATAACTGCCGCAAGGTTGATTTATAAATAAAATATTAAATTATTATAATAGCTTAATAAAGTTTAACTTATTTTCAACTCAAGGTGTGTAATGCGGGCAGATAATTTTGTAATTTGTCATCGCTAAACGAGTACTTGAAGGCGATCGCCCTTCTGATGACTGCAAATTAATACCTACTAAATAAATAACCAAACGCGTTAAATTAATAAGATAACACTGATATCGAGTAAAGCATTTATAGTGGTTTAATATGCCCCACTAAAGTTTAGCTACAAGTAAAGACGAATTTTTAGACAAATTTGACCCAAACAAAATATTCAATGAGCGAGAAAAGCGACAGTTACAAAGTTGTAAGCGATAATCGGCAAGCCCGTTATTTGTATGAAATCCTAGAAACCTACGAGGCTGGAGTTCAGTTGACAGGCACCGAGGTTAAGTCAATCCGTGCGGGAAGGGTTAATCTCCAAGATGGCTATGCTTTGATTCGCGATGGCGAAGCATGGCTGCTGAACGTACATATCTCCCCTTACACTGCTAGTGGACAATATTTTAACCATGAACCGCGTCGCACGCGCAAGCTGCTGCTGCATCGCCAAGAAATCCGCAAGCTAATTGGCAAGGTGGAACAGCAAGGTTTAACTATAGTACCTTTGAAAATGTATTTGAAACGAGGTTTAGTAAAAGTAAGCATCGCTTTAGGTAAAGGTAAAAAACTCCACGATAAGCGAGAAGACTTGAAACGACGCCAAGATCAGCGCGATATTCAACGAGCGATGAAGAATTATTAAGCCGAAATGTGACAAACGCGACTACAACATTAGATTCACTTTCAGCAGCATTTGTCTATCCTCAGCGTGAGTTTAGAGTAATTTGAGTTTATAGCTGTAGATTGATTAAATTAATCTTTGGACTTGATAAATTGGTGAGCAACAAAGGAACCAACGAGGAATTTTAATCATGAAAAGTAATCTCACCAAAGTTATCGGCGCTGGCGTTTTTGCCGTGAGTATGACAGTATTACCTTTAACTTTACCTGCACAAGCTCAAGTTAATGGTGGAACCACCAGTACCACCCCAGATGGAACGACAACAACTACCCCAACGACAACAACTTATGAAAGAAATGATTTTGATTGGGGTTGGTTAGGATTAACAGGTTTATTAGGTCTAGCAGGTTTGGCTGGTAAAAACCGCCGTGAAGACCCAACTCGCTATCGCGACCCAAACACCGTAGGTACTTCGACTTACAGAGAATAATCACATATTCGCCGCTTCAGTTGCTTATTTTGGATAAAAATAGGGGAATCACGAAAAAGAAGAAACAAGGGATTATAGCCTCTTTCTTCTTTTTTCAGTTTGTTACCCGACGACTAAAGTCGCGGCTACAAAAACGAAGTCCGCCTACGCGGACTAAAATACAATAGGCTTGGGTTAAGGATTTTTGGTACTGATTTTAGATCTGTAGAGACGTAGCATGCTACGTCTCTACGAGGATTGCAGGCTTAAGTGAACGGTATTGGACTAAAATAAGGATCTCAGCCCACGAACGCGAGTGCGTGTCGCAGACAAGGTGGGCTTTGTACGTATAGCCGCAGGTTTTAACCTATCGGTGATGTGGCTTTAATGTGTCGCAGGTAAAGGCGAATTTACTTCTTGACTTTGGTCTTGAGGAGTGTATGTGTAATAGCTAGCAATCAAACCAACTACTAGCCACCAAACGCTATTAACTTCAGGACGATAAAATACAGTATCTACTGTGCCATGAGCGAGCATACCTGCCATTGTGGCGATCGCTCCAATTAACCAAAACCCATCGGCACTTCTCAATTTTCGGAACCGTTGCATTTGTAAAAATGCTGTATTAAAAGTTACTATTAGCAACCAAAGGAAAGCGGCTAAACCAACAAAGCCAGTTTCTACTGTCACCTCTAATAAAACCGAATAAGCACTCAAAGCAGTATAACGAGGGTGTTGGTAAAGCGGGTAAATTTTATTAAAAGAGCCGTGACCCGGACCAATACCGATAATTGGGCGATCGCGAATCATCTCAAAAACAGCATCCCAAACATTGCGGCGAAAATTATTACTGCTGTCTTTGCGATCGGCAAAAATACTCACAACCCGCAAGCGTACCGGCTCGACAAATATCACCGCTAAGAGCAATACCCCAATCAAACCTCCTAAAATAATCGGTAGCGACCAAGTTCGCCAAAAAGGAGGCAATTCTATACTCCACCAATAAACCAACAATGCCATCACAGTTAAAAATGCCACAACTAGCCCAATCCAGCCACCACGACTAAAAGTCAAAATTAGGCAAGCAGTATTGACAACAAACATCGTTAGTGCTAAAGCTTTCTTAATCCAGCCTTGCCAGACAAATATGGCAACTAAGCTGAAAACCACAGCGGGTAGAAGATATCCGGCAAGTAAGTTGGGATTGCCCAAATAACTATAGACCCTTGTAGTCTTAGAAAAAGCAGATTCTTGATCGACCCAAGTTGCTAGGGGAGGAGCGCCAAAAAACCATTGCCGCATCCCGTAAATACTGACAATCAGGGATACATGCAAGTACAGGACAATCATCCAAGAGCGGATGCGGGGCGACCTTAACACCCTAGCACAAAGGGCAAACAGCAACAAATAGAGCGTCAACGTTGTCAAATCGTTAACCGCAACCTTTTTTACTGGTGATAATGCTGTAGCGACAGCAGCAACAGCCCAGTAAAGCAATACCAACAGGTGAATCGGAGTGACTGATGGAATTCTTGGTGCGGCTTCATCTGATAAAGTCAACAACAGCCAAAATCCCACACAAGCGGTCAGCAATAACCCGATGAGTGTACTCGAAACAAAAGGTGCAAGACCGTACACCAGACTCAAATTAGCAGCCGCGATTGTGTCTCCCCATTGCATGAGCATACTGCCTTGCCGCCAGGGACTCAACAACCCGACTAGAAAACGGTGTAGGTAGCTAGTGGTGAGATATTGTTTGAGCGGCAAGTAAGATAAAGTGAATCTTTGCCAGACTAAATTCATAAAGAAAACAGCGATTAATTAACAATCCGCGTAGAACTTGGACTCGATCATAATGCGAGTAGTTCCAAAAAGGTAATAATAAAGAAATGCAAATTGGGATTCACAAACGCTCTTTCACTCATTGGACAGCTTGCGAGTGAAATATTCATGCAGCATCACAGACACATATAAGTGGAAGGCTGTCCAATGAGTGTCCAGGTGAGCGTCCAAGGGAATTAATCGCGCTGGAATTGCTCTAAGCAGATTTTATTAGATATAGGCGATCGCTAACTGATTTTAAACTTACCAACGGTTGTTTGCAATTCCTCAGGAATGTCTACAGTTTTTTGCAGAGATTGAGAAATTATCTGGCAACTACTAGTAATTTCTGATACTTGAGAAATTTCTTCTAGAAGTTTTATGACTGCTTGCGATGTTTCCACCTGAGATACTGTTGCCTGAGAAATAGATTGCACTAACTTATCAAGTTGCTGCGATACATTGAAAATTTGATTGCTGCAAAATGTGATGAAATTTAAAAATATTTAAT
>CASBQC010000437.1 GCA_949127805.1 Nostocales cyanobacterium PMM_0081 | reverse complement strand
CCTCTCCCCCTCTCCCCCTCCTCTTACCTTCCTAAGACTTCAATCCGCACTGGTGCAACGCCACTGCCCATCATTCCTAAAATGCGTGCAGCAGCGACAGAAAGGTCAATTACTCGACCGCGAATGAATGGACCGCGATCGTTAATTCGCACTACTACAGAACGACCGTTGCGGGTGTTGGTGACGCGGACTTTCGTACCAAAGGGTAAATGGCGATGAGCGGCTGTTAGTCCTTCTGGATTAAATCTCTGACCGCTGGCGGTGCTATTGCCGGAACCATCATAGCCATAATAAGAAGCTACTCCCCTGAGGGTGACTTTCACAGGTCCGATGTTAATCTCTGATGGCAATTTTGGGATTGATACTGGTAATCGTGCCGGTAAGTTAAGAATCTGGTTTAGGGGAGATGCGTTGCCTAGTAATCTCCGCAAGCGATTGGTGGTTTGTAATGCATCTTCTGCCAGATTATTGGTTGTGTCTGGCGATCGCGTTTGGGAGTTGATTTCCACCAACTCTTCGTTATTAACTTTGATGATATAGCGATCGCTTGATGTTTGGTCAGCAGAAGCACTTTTATTTTCTGCTTGATTTTTTGTCGATTCGCTAAGAGCTTTCCAACTGACGATTATTTGACTGGCGTCTACATTTTCCCGGCTCAACTGGTTTATCCTCGCTGCTACTACACCAGCTTTTTGAACCGGGTCATCATTGCCAATGTTTGTTTGGTTACTGACAGGAGTTATGGTTCCAACACTCGTTACTTTTACAGAACTGTCAGCAACACCATTGTTTGACTGTGCGCTTTGACTATCACCAATTACACCAACTTTGGCATCTAGTTGGCTTTCTTCGCTCTTCACTGGCTTAGAACTCACAAAGGTGAGAACAGGAATTTTGCGAATAAATAGCGTTGCAGCCTGACGACCTCCAAGATTGTGAGGATGAATTTCCGTAATTACGGCATCCGAGGTAAGGTTCCCTGCTGAGGATTGGTACTCTCCCACCTTGACGACATCGGCTGAAGGTGTTTTTTGGAAAGAAGTATCCTTTTGCTTAACTGTTTGAGCGCGACCGATTGAGGGCATTCCCAAAACAGTCATAAACAGGGTGACAATAGTCCACAAATGTCTTTGATTCATGCGTCCGTTTTTAAAGCGTGTTAAGAACTGAAGTTTTATCTTTCGTGAGATTTTGCACCATTTAATGTAAAATGCTCCAAAAATTTCAACTCATTCCGCTTTCACTTTTTGTTTATAACTGCAACAGATTAACATGAACCTTTTCCCTAGGGGATCAGGGTTGTATCCTAACTCTTGGTAAATTTATCAAATTTAAATTTCAATTTTCAGCACAAAACCTTTTCCAAAAGCGGATTTTGGCTGTTTAAGAGTTGTCCCGAAAATTAAAATTTTTCTTAGGGAAACTTAACAATATTTGCTAGATAAATTGGTTAGGATAGTCTACGCAACCGCCCATCAAGCTAATTGCTATACATGTAATATGGAAAACAAATTTAAATGCACAAAATTACTTAAAAAACAATAGGACTAAGTTCAGGATTCTAAATAGGAAGACTGATATTTCATTAGATTAATCAATCTATTGTCTTTCATCTGAGTGCAAAAGTTGAGATAATTATCTTTTTCAAATAGTTTGATTCTATACAAACCACCATAAACACAGTCTTAACGGATGTTTGAGAATTTGTCAAATAAGCCATCTATGGCAAAAGTAACCGATGAAGTTATAATTTTTTATCGCTGTTGAATGGGTGACTTCTTTGTTCGGGAGGTTTGACAAACGCTCTTTCACTTCCCGACAGTGCTTAAGAGTGAACTCGTTCCTCAACACCCCTGCAACAACCCACGACCGGATCGGATGTTCATCTTAGCACATCAAGCAGCGTGTAACAGACAAGCTTCTCGTCCCTTGGGTGTCTCCGCTCTTGAGAAGCCGTATTCCTATGAGTGTGCAAGTGAGCGCACAAGGGTGAAGGTGTGCGAAGAACTTTCCCAGCATTTGGGCTTACATCTGTTTGAGTGTTCGCGCAATAATTTCAAGTGGGAGATTTATGTAATTAAATTTTATCTATCTTAAGTAATAATAACCAGAGATTTAGCAAGACAAAAAAATCGAATTTACCACCATTTATTGTCATCAGATGAGCCTTTAGGAAGAGGAAATTTTCTTGTGAATATTTTATAATTATAAAACGTAGTTTTAATGCTCGTTATTTTAATTAAAAAAAACTAATAAAACGAACTTAGTGAATAAGGTTATTAACCTTTATGACCTTGATGTTGACTGTTAAAACATTGAGGACGAACAAGGTTAAATATTTGATATTCTGTTATAGCATCTATTTAGCAAATTTTTCAGCTTTTGCCATTTAATAATGTAATGTTGTATTTAGCTACAGTCTTGACAGCTCACTTTGATATACGTCTGATTGTCCTTTCAATTGCTATTGCAATAATTGGTTCATTCATTGCCTTAGATATAGCTGAACAAATCTCCCTTGTTGAAAAATCTAGTCGGCTGTGGTGGGTGACGGGTAGCGCACTTACCTTAGGAATTACCATTTGGGTAATGCACTTTATTGCGATTCTTTCATATCATCTGCCGATACGAGTTGAATATGATTATACAATCGTCTTAATTTCAATGATAGTAGCAATTAGCGGTTCAGCAATTGGATTTTTTATTATTAGCTGTCAGTCGAAAGTGGGTAACGTAACGTTATTAGTTGCGAGCTTTTTTGTAGCAGGTGCAATTATTTGTATGCACTATACGGCAATGTTAGCGCTGAAAGTCTCTGCCGAACCGGTGCATGACTTAAAGTTAATTACTCTAAGTGCTGGAATAGCGATTGGTGGGTCATTTGGCGCTTTGTGGCTGACTTTTAGTCCCATTAAAGAGAAAATAATATCTTTAGAAGTGCGGAAACTTTGCACTGCTTTGCTGATGGGAGGTGCAATTTATGTAATGCACTACATTGCAATGGCAGGCGTTAAGTTTCAGCTGAAAAATGTTTCAACATTGTTATATGTTCCCGCAGATAATACCATATTGATAATTGCAATTAGTATTGCTGCTTTAATTATTTTAACATTAGGACAACTGGCTGCTTTTTCTGGTCGGCGTTTGAGTGCTGAATTGGCAACAACAGAAGTTTTGCGTAAAAGCGAAGAACACCTTGAAGAACTGGTAAAACAACGCACTCAAGAATTAGAAGCGGCAAAATTGCTTGCTGAAGCTGCTAACCGTACAAAGTCAGAATTTATAGCTAATATGAATCACGAATTACGAACACCGCTCACTGCAATCATTGGGTTTTCAAGCGTACTTTTAGAGAAAGTTTTCGGTCCATTGAACGACAAACAGGAAGAGTATATTCGGGGAATCAATAAGTGCGGATATCAACAGTTAAATCTGATTAATGACTTGTTGGATTTAGCTAAAATTGAGGCAGGACGAGAAGAATTAGATATTGTCAGGTTATCAGTAGAACCTATTTGTCAAGACTGTCTTACAGTGATTCGCGAACAAGCAATCACTCGCGGTTTAGATTTATTATTGGAAATTGCGCCAGATGTTACTATTTGCAATGCTGATGAAAGCCGTTTGCGGCAGATTTTATTAAATTTATTATCAAATGCTGTCAAGTTTACCGAATGCGGCTTTGTGATGCTAAAAGTTGAGAAAAAGTCTGGATTTATTAACTTTGCGGTAATCGATACTGGTATTGGTATTGCTTTAGAGGATCAACAAAAGCTTTTTCAAAGATTTCAACAAGTTGGTCGCGATCGCGATCGCCAACGTCAAGGTACAGGATTGGGGCTTGCTTTGTCAAGAAATTTAGCCCGACTTCATGGTGGTGATATTACACTTCAGTCTGAGTTAGGAAAAGGTAGTAATTTGACTTTACTTTTACCCGAATTGCCAGTATGCAATTCTCTGCAAAAAGTTGTGAAATAATAAAAGCGATCGCTATTTTCACGATTACTTTTATAAATTATCTATCCTGGGGTGTATTGACGATTATATTAACTTGTGGTTTATTTGGACTGAGTGGCGACGATTGGGATTGCATATATGGATTAACCAGACTTTTTTTGGTCTGGCAGTTGCTTGTTTATTTATTTACTGCACTAAGTTTGCGAATGCCGACAAAAAACTACCTTCAATTTTACGTGTATTTGAGCATCCGAAAGAGCGATACTCTTTCAGAGTCACTTCGTGAACGCACTCGGAATATTTTCTTATAGCCTGTATCTCGCTCATAGACCAGTATTAGTGCTGGTACGTTACTTTCTTTTTAGTCTGCAATTGTCTCCAGTAATATTCGCGGTTACATCTTACATATTAGGTCTGGCAACGTCGCTAGTAATTGCTTATTTGTTTTACTTACTTTTTGAGCGACCATTTGTGTCTGGTTTATTAAAAAAGCGTAAAGCCAAAGATGTATTGAGTTAAGATTTCTAAAAAATCGGTAAAGAAAATCCAGCTTGTTTGTAGGGAATTTTACTTGCCTACTTTTTTTGTTAGTTTTATAATATCAAAGCCCTCAAAGGCTATGTCAAAATAGAAGCAAAATTACTCTAGCCGCAGTAAAATTTACTAGGCTATAACTGAAAAAGACAATGATGGATGGGTAGAACAAGTGCGAAAAAATCAACTACTTTATATCTTATTTGCACTTAGCTTATTAAGCATTTTAGGCTTTTCTTACGTCTCGGAACTCTCAGAGCGCGTGCCAATCACTACTTGTCGTCAATGGGGATTTTATTCGTCAAAAGGTGAAAAATACTACACTCATCCAGAGAAAATTGTAGTAAAGCCTTGGGATGGTCAGCATAATGTTTACGGTATATTCATGATTCCCGATAGATATCGCAATGACATTTTATTTACAGTCACAATAGATAAAACTGAGGTTCACTGCGGAGTTTTTCAATCTCCTGTCACTACAGATGAAGGCATAAATGCCAAACCAGGATATTATGTGATAAAAGGATTTTTGAACACGCGGGTTGCTCTTGGGGTGATTCTCGAAGGTAAAGGACATCAATTAAAGCAGTCACAAAATTGGAGAGTAGGTTACGTCAATAAAGAATGAAGGGATTTGTTAGTGGGAGCGTGGGAGCGTGGGAGCGTGGGATAGTGGATAGTTGTTAGTTCTGAACAAATATCAACTAACAACAATTGCTCCTCGCTGAGAAATTTTGCCATCCTTAGGTAGGGCACGAGTCTATCCAGCAACCTTTTTTACAATTAGTTTATCCTAAAATATTTATATCTTTGCAAGTTAAATTTATCTAGGAAATTATTCATGATACGTAGTTTTAGAAAATACCATCGCCAAATTGCGATCGCTCTTTGTATTCCCTTATTTCTCACCGTACTCACCGGCATGGGTTTTACTATTGCCCATGAATGGTTGCATCAAGATCGGTTAGGTGAATTTCTCCTCGGACTTCACACCTTGGAAATCTTGCATTTAGAGAAAATTTATCCCCTGTTGAATGGTTTGGGGTTAGTCGGGTTGTTGATTACTGGTGTCAGTATGACAGGTTTATTTCGCCAACGCTCTGAGAAAAGAAGTTAATTTTTAACGCAAAGAAGCGCAGAGGTTAGCGCAAAGTAACGCAAAGAACAACTGCGAAGCTCTACGTTACTTTGCGTTTCACAAACCCATCACGGTGCGATAATGTGCTTCAATTTGAGCGACGGTTTGCGATTTGCGTGTTGTCTGCCACTGACTGTGGGAAAATAATTCTTGCCGCAAGTTATCAACATCAATAGTTTTTACTTTACCATCAGCGACGATTTGCTTGCCATTTACCCAGACGCTATCGACAACGTTGGTGGGACGACCTAATACTAACAAGCCAATGGGGTCGGTGCGGGGCAAGAGTGATAAACTGGTGAGGTCATACATTACTAAATCGGCTTTTTTCCCAACGGTGAGGGAACCGAGTTCATCTGCCATATTAAGTCCTTTTGCACCACCAAGGGAAGCCATTTCTATGGCTTGACGGGGTGTAATCCAGTGTTGATAATCAAAGTCTGTGACGTTGTGCAATATTGAACCGATTTTGATGGCTTCGAGTAAGTCTTGGGAATCGTTGCTAGATGCTCCATCACAACCAAAGGTGACGTTAACTCCAGCTTGACGATATTTTAATATGGGAGCGATGCCACTACCTAAACGCAGGTTACTTAAGGGGTTGTGAACGACTGTAGATTTCGTTTCTGCAAGGATGGTGATGTCAGCTTCAGTTAAGTGGACGCAATGGGCTAAAGAAGTGCGATCGCTTAAATACCCAATTCGTTTAAGATGTTCTACAGCACTGCAACCGTATTTTTCTTGAGCGAGTTTTTCTTGCGCTTTGGTTTCGAGTAAGTGCGAGTGACGACAAAGGTCATATTTTTCGCTTAATTCAATACACCCGGTAAACAAAGCATCAGAACACAATTGTATCCCTGTTGGGGCTGTAGCAATATAGATACCCTCATCTGGACGATGAAATTGCTTTACCGCTTCAGAAATAATTTCTAATGTTGCCTGGGTTGAGCGAAAATAAGGCTCATGGGTTTGTTCTGATTCTCCCGATGGTATCCCCGCACTCAGAGATTCATCTTGAATTAAGGGTGCGACGAAAGCGCGAATTCCTACTTCTTTGTAAGCACGAACCGCTGTGGCAATGGTTTCTAACTCTTTGCCTGGAATTAACACCAGATGATCTACTACTGTTGTACCACCCGAAAGTAAAGTTTCTACGGCTGTACCCAAAGCGCTGAGATAAACTTTCTCGATATCCAGTGGGGCAAAGTCGTAAAGTTCTGCTAGCCATAATTCCAGGGGAAACCCTGACATAATTCCCCGCTGCCACATTTCGGAAGAGTGAGTGTGGGCGTTGATGAAACCGGGAAGCAACAGTTTATTTGTACCATTAATTGCGCTCTTCGTCGCATCTATCCCAGGAGAGATTGCAGCGATCGCATTATCTACAATCTGCACATCTAGGGTGTCGTAACCGTTTTCAACCGGAATTAAAACATTCTTAATTGTATTCACAATATTTAACCTTAATTAAGTAATTTCACCTTCAAAATAAATTCAAGCTAGGATGTTGGATGAAGAAATTTATGAATTTGCCTTTTCGGACATTGGGAGTTGCACCAAATGCTTGGATGGTGAATCATGCGATCGCAGATATCACTCGTCCTCCCGTAACCCCACAAAGAGTTATCTTAACAACAGAAACTAAACAGGTGTGCCTTGACTTGGCAAAAACCGCTATCCTAGTTATTGATATGCAAAACGACTTTTGCCACCCTGATGGTTGGTTATCACATATCGGCGTGGATGTCAACCCGGCGCGTCAGCCCATCGAACCTTTGAAAAACTTACTTCCAGAACTTCGGGCTGCTGGAGTTCCCGTAATATGGGTAAATTGGGGCAATCGTCCCGACTTACTCAATATTAGCGCCGCTTCGCTTCACGTTTACAACCCCACTGGCGTTGGTGTAGGATTAGGTGATCCGCTACCTGCCAACGGGGAACGAGTACTAATGGCAGGTAGTTGGGCAGCTGCGGTGGTCGATGAACTCGAACAACTACCCGAAGATATCCATATCGATAAATATCGGATGTCAGGTTTCTGGGACACCCCTTTAGATAGTATTCTGCGGAACCTGGGAAAGACGACACTATTCTTTGCTGGTGTCAACGCTGACCAATGTGTAATGACCACGTTATGCGATGCCAACTTCTTAGGATATGACTGCGTGTTAGTCAAAGACTGCACTGCTACAACTTCTCCTGAATATTGTTGGCTAGCAACCCTGTACAACGTCAAACAATGCTTCGGCTTTGTAACTGACTCTCAAGGGATTTTAAAAGTGTTGAAGTAGATAGTGGTTTGTGGATAGTGGTTAGTTGATAGGAGTAACTTTTTACAACCAACAACGCTCCAATGCTCCAATGCTCCAACTATCGACAACTTATGAGGAAATAAATTCAATGTACGCTACTCGTTGTGTAATTCCTGTTGTCAAGTCTCCTAAAGATTACCAAACCTATCGCATTAGTACCAATGACACAAATCGGTTAGCAATCATCTTTGATTCGGCAAATGCTAACGCTTCTATAACTTGTTGTGTAGAAATTTTTGATGTCGGTGGTAAAACACCGCCCAATCGCCATCAATGGGCTTTAGAAATATTTTTTGTCCTCAAAGGAGAGGGCATTGCTGTTTGTGATGGAAAGTCTGTAAAAATTCAAGCTGGAGATAGTTTGTTAGTGCCACCCACGGGCACACATTTAATCCAAAATACAGGTTCAAGTCGCTTGTATACGCTGACAATTATGGTTCCTAATGAAGATTTTGCCGAATTAATTAGAAGTGGCATACCAGTAGAATTAGATGAGGAAGATATGACAGTACTTGGAAGATTAGATTCCTTAATGTCTTGTTGAAAAGGTAAAAAATATAGGTTCGTAGTAAAGACGTAGCATTGCTACGTCTCTACATCATATGTAATCTACCGGATTTGATATAACACAGTTTCTATCGCTCGCTGTTTTTGCGGATCTGCGCCTTGAGCGTATTCTAAGGAGAAGGGAACGCTGATATCTGGGGTGACACCTTTACCCTCTAACCTTTGGTCGTTATTGAGAAAGACATTTGTGACTGCTAAATAAAGCAGGCTATTATCTTTCATTAAAAACGGACTACCAGCAACTACAGCACCGGTTGTTTTTACGCCAATTACTTGTCCGATGCGGTGTTGTTGAAAAGCAAACGCGAGAATTTCCTTGCTGCTGCGGCTACCTTCATTGACCAACATGACCGCAGGCTTTTTCCATTGATAATTATAGGTGTATTGTTTGCCATTACGTCGAATATTTGTGACGCTTGGTCCTGGTTTTGCCGTAAATATGTTGAGATAATCTAAATCTCCTCCCCCCCAACCGTCTCTGAGATCCAAAATTAATGCGTCTGCGCTTTCCAGACCACCATAAATTAAGTCATCTTGCAACTGTTGCTGATGAGGATCGGCTGCATTTGACCAAATATGAACATAGCCTATTTTCTTGCCTTGTTGTTCAATTACTTGAGTACTGGCTTGTTGAGCATCTAAAAACATTTTAGTTGTATCCAGCATCTTTGGTGCGATCGCTATTTCTTGCCGACTATTTACATCCGCTGTTCTCTGAATCAACAATTTAACTTGTTGACCCGCTTTACCCGCAAAAGATTGTATTGCTTGATACGGTTTCTTATCTACACTTATGATTTTATCGCCTACTTTCAAGCCCGATTCCGCAGCCGGACTTTTATCGAGAATAGCTTTCACAAAAATCTCGCCGTTAATCTCTTTGGTAAACGCACCAATACCACTGTATTCGATTTTGCCTTTGGGGAAAATCTTTCTTAATTCCTTTTGTAAATCTGTACTTCTCGGATAAAAAATCCCTAAAAGCTGGTAATATTCTGTTTGATTTGCAGTGTAAAAGTGAGTGTGCGAAGTCCGCAATTGAGAAAGCATCTGATTGATGATGACAGCAGCTTCTTCAGTTGATTTTGCCCGCGCTATTTGAGGTTTATACTGTTCTCGGATTGCTTTCCAGTCCACTCCGTTAAATTTTGGGTCAAAAAAGTTGTCGTTTACTGTTTGCCAAACTTGCTCAAAAACTTGAACCTCTGGTTTTGCCAAAGTCGGTAATAGCGGTGTCAACCATAGCAAAACCAACACACATAAGCTAAAAAGGATTATTATGGATCGGCGGTTTAAGGGAGATGGAAAATTTTTCATCGTATTTTAATTTCATCAGCGATCGCACAACCACTGATGAAAAAGCTTGGCAATTAGTTCCACTTCAAGTGAGGACTTCAGTCTTCTGATATGAGAGGACTGAAGTCCTGACTACAGTTTATCTATTAACGCTGCTCATATCAGCATAGCGATCGCCTGCGGCAACTCCTAATGGTGACACTTCGTCAATCCGTGCGAGTTCAGCTGGTGTTAATGTGATATTTACCTGACTGTAGTCGAGGCAGAGCCTCACCACATGCATTCCTAGCCTCTGGCTAGGAACGAGAGGAACCCGCGAAGGCAGGTTTTGTAAGTGTAGCCGCGACTTTAGTCGTCCGATGCCGGGAAAGCTTACGATAAAAGTCAAACAGTTCTATACGCATGACTAGACTTTTCATTCCCGGAATAACTCCACCCACACAACAGTCTCAACCAGCTTGGTGGTTTGCCTTTGTGGGCAATAAACTACTTATTTGCGATCGCGTTCGCGTAGCGTCTCCGTCAGGAGAAGCGACTCCTTTCCTGCGGAACCCTGAAAGAACGGAGTATCGCACCGATAACCAAATTCCCCATTTAATAAACCTGGCAGAAATTAATTTAACGCCCATTAGGACACAATTTCTTGGCACAATTGATAGTTACCCGTGTTATTGTGCCGAATTGCCGAAAGATACAGTTCCTCCTGAGGGCATGATTTTTCGAGGACTGCGCGAGTTATACGGTATTCTGGAAGAAGATTTTTTCGCGTTAGGTGGTCGTGGGTTTCAGATAATGGAATGGGATCGCACGCACCAATATTGCGGACACTGTGCAACTGTAACAACACAATTATCAGGCGATCGCGCTAAACGCTGCCCAAATTGTGGTTTAGTTAATTATCCTCGCCTTTCCCCAGCTATCATTGTTTTAACAGTGACCAGTGACCAGTGACCAGTGACCAGTGATGTATTTATCTTGGGTTAAAGTCCCCGACTTCTCGCAAGTGGTAGGTAACAGGTAGGGGTCAAATCCCCTACCTGTTACT
>CASBQC010000436.1 GCA_949127805.1 Nostocales cyanobacterium PMM_0081 | reverse complement strand
TCCTAAATCTGGTTCTTTTGATTTGCCATCTCGCGGTATAAATCAGGAACAAGCCGCTAATCTACGCGCTAGGCTGCAAAGTTTTGCCCAAGATTGGGATAGTCCTGATATGGCAGCTTACGATGCCTTATAGCCGTGGAGAAGTAGTACTGGTTTTCTTTCCAGATTCAAATCTCCGAACTGCTAAACGTCGTCCCGCTTTGGTTATTCAGGCAGATCGTTTGGGGACTGGTTTACTGCAAACAATTGTTGCAATGATTACCAGTAATCTTACTCGTGTAGGACATCCTAGCCGAGTGTTCGTACAGCTAGCAACTCCAGAAGGGCAACAAACAGGATTACTAACAGACTCAGTTATTATGACCGACAATCTTGTCACTGTTCTTGATATAGAAATTGATCGGACTATTGGTGTCTTTACGGATATGCTTTCTGTCGATGCTGCGCTTCGTCACACTTTTGGGCTAAAGTCGTGACTTTTACAAACAAAAAATCGGGTAGTTAAAAAGGAAAATTATGAAAGCGATCGCTATTCGTGGTTACGGTTCGGCTGATGTGTTGCAGTATGAGGATTTACCAACACCGAAAATAAAATCAGATCAGTTGCTGGTGAAGGTTCACGCTTCTAGTGTTAATCCGGTTGATTGGAAAATCCGCCAAGGAGCATTGCAATTAATTACAGGTTATGCATTCCCTTATATTTTGGGGTTTGATTTGTCCGGTGAAGTGGTAGAGGTTGGCTCTAGTGTGACGCGCTTCAAACCAGGAGATTTGATTTATGCTTGCTTAAGTGTTGCTTTTGGGGGAGCTTATGCAGAATACGCTGCTGTTCCTGAAGGAGTTGCGGCAATGAAACCCGCGAATATGACCTTTGAAGAAGCTGCTTCTTTACCTGTTGCTGCGGGTACTTCGTTGCAAGCTTTGCGAGATTTGGGAAACATTCAACCGTTACAAAGTGTCTTGGTAAATGGTGCTTCCGGTGGTGTGGGTATTTTTGCGGTGCAACTTGCGAAGATTTTTGGAGCTCAAGTAACGGCTGTTTGCAGTAGCAAAAACTTTGATTTGGTGAAGTCTTTGGGAGCCGATCGCTTGATTGATTACAAACAACAAAATTTCATTCAAGATGCTGCACGGTATGACATTATCTTTGATGCGGTGGCAAAAGAATCGTTTTCTAGCTGCAAAGAAGTTCTTAAACCCAACGGTATTTACATAACTACATTGCCTACACCTGACGCTTTTGTGCAAGGTGCTTTGACTGCACTTATTCCTGGTAAAAAAGCCAAATTTATTCTTTTCAATTGCAACACTGAAGACTTGACTTATCTTAAGGATTTAATTGAGGCTGGGAGAATGCGAACTGTAATCGATCGCACATTTCCTTTACAAGAATTAGCAGCAGCGCATACTTACAGCGAAAATGGTCGAACTGTAGGGAAAATTGCGATCGCGATCGGCTAGAGAAGGGCAGACAAGGAGACAATAGACATAGGCGTGAAAAAGACGTAGAGACGCGATTTATCGCCGTCTCTACAAGGGTTCTGGAGATGTCTAATAGGATTAGTATATGCATCTATAAAAAGATTTTAAATACGTCCTTAAAGAAAATTCAATATCCACCTAAAACCTGATTTTTTTAAATTTTATTAAAGGAATGATGAAGTTAATTACTATTCTTATTTCAGAGTTGATATTTTCTTGTTTTTTAAGTTGACATATAGAGAAATTATGGTTATAAAAGTTGAGGTTAATTAAATTAACCATAAAAATGGCAAGGTTATTGAAGCATCTTTCTTAGAAGCACAAGCGACTAGCACCGCAACGGGCGAATTCGTAATTCGTAATTACTACACTTTTCTTTTTGCTATCTTTTCTTCAGTGAAAGAATATGCGAAAGTTATGAAGAGCTTCTAACTCTCATATCATTTTTGAGGGTTTCCTGCTCGGTAGTAAAATGAGTTGAATAGAAATATAAGCACATTGGCATTAAGGAGAATGAATTAATATGGGACTTAGCGATGGTCTCTCAGACCCAAACAAAAAGCATACTGTTGTAGCTGACTGTACAAAGTTGCTCGACACGCAAGTTGATACAATGGGAGGGATTACTGGTCTGGGCTTGAAAGCCGGGTACTCTGCTGTAAAAGGAATTGCTCCCACCTATTGCGCTGAGGCTATTGAGCGGCTTTTGCCAGAATCTTTTAATGCACTCGATCCTATTTGGAGTGAGGGTATACAGACGGGGGATCCAGTCGCACACCTGATTCAAAATAGCGATCGCACGGCAGACGCACTCCTCAGTATAACCGACGTTAAGATCCAGAAAAGCACTAACACAACTGTGCGAGCAGTATACAATAAACTTCGCAACTCAGCTAAAAAACATGTAGAAGGAGCAGTACCGGGGTTAGCCAAGATCATCGATAACTACACTAAGAATTAAACCCTTAGTCACTAAATATCAATCGTTGACACTACCCTAAGTTTGTAATTAGTGGTCTGTCCCATAAATTTTGCGGGTTTGTAGTGAGGGATTTATCGCTCAAAAAAGTACCCTTCGTGCTTACTACCTAACCATCAAAACTCATGAAACAGACCACTAGTTTTTGGAATTCCCTAACCAATTAAAAAAAATAACAAACTAAATTTACCTAACTATTTTTTTAGCCGCTTCTAGATTCATTGCGCTCTTGTGGGAAAAGTAATTGGTCTAGAGAATGAAGCAGTTACTCTAGCCGGGAAAAGTACGTTAAATCCCAATACGGTTCGGATAATGTTTTTTGATGAAAATTATAGACCACAAAGACGCCCGCGTATTGCGTTAAATCCTATCAAACACTGCCCCGTCAGGTTTCAAATAGAGCCGATAGTCGATATCATCCTATTGAAATAGTATTTGTACATACAGACAACAGAAGCCTAAAAGAAAATAAAGAAATTCGTTTTTTCCTGACTTGAATAATAGGATATATTTAGTAACTCGATATACAGAAGTTTTATTTTTAAGCCGAATACTTCATCTTTCAGTGAAGATGAGTACAAGTTAATTTTTAAGAAAATATTTGGCAGAAATGCTTACTCCGCCTGACATTAAAGAAGCTGAAGATTGAGTGCATAAATACTTAGTCCCCTACCAATAAATGCTAGTACCCCTATCCTAAAAATACTAGCACCCCTACCCCAAAGGAAATTTGAAATTTACCTGAAATCGGGGTTTGGGGTTATGAGTACAACCTTAATTAATTCAATAAATTCAAATATGCATCGGATGCACTGCCCTTTTGAGAGCGGTCTGATATAAGCAGAAAAATAGCACACGGCTCTTTAACTGAAACTTCTCCGATGCAACAGATCGATGACAGTATTAAAAGTTCACGCAGAACGCCGGATTATGCGAATACCGACTTGCTGAAAAATCTGCTGAATGGAGATTTTTTTGAGCCAATTTCCAGTGATTTTCGTATTATCTTTGAGCGCGATCCGGCGGCACGTAATTGGCTAGAAGTGCTGTTTTGTTACCCAGGATTACATGCACTTTGTTTACATCGTCTCGCTCACTGGTTGCATTGCCGGGGAGTAAGTTTTATTCCGCGCTTTATTTCACATTTGGGGCGATTTTTCACAGGAATTGAAATTCACCCAGGTGCAGAGATTGGCAAAGGTGTATTTATCGACCACGGTATGGGCGTTGTTATTGGTGAAACTGCCATTGTGGGAGATTATACGCTGATTTACCAAGATGTGACTCTTGGCGGTACTGGGAAACAAGAAGGTAAGCGTCATCCCACTTTAGGCAAAAACGTTGTGGTGGGTGCGGGTGCGAAAATTTTAGGCAATATTCAAATTGGCGATCGCGTTCGTGTCGGCGCCGGTTCAGTTGTTTTGCGCGATGTCTCGTCAGATTGCACCGTCGTGGGAATTCCCGGACGCACTATTTGCCGCAAAGAAAGCCTTTCTCCTTTAGAACATGGAAAGTTACCCGATGTCGAAGCGTCGGTAATGCACACTTTGCTATCTCGGATTGAGCAACTTGAAAAAGAATTGCAAATTCTCAAAAGTCATCAGAAGAAGGAAAGAGTCAACAGTCAATAGTCAAAAGTCAATAGTCTCCCCCAATCCCCAATCCCTAACTATGCCACATTGTAGTAATTCCGATGCTTTAGGCGATCAGATTTTGCAAATTCCTTTGTGCGATCGCTGGCGAATTCATCACCGTTTACAAGAGTTAATGATTAAGAGTTCTTGTCCCGCTGATGGTTCTTTGCGGGTACAGGTTAATAGTTGTATAACAGCGATTCTTGTCCGTAGTATCGTGATGCAATTTGTTGCTTCACGCCACGAGTTAGTTCACTGGTTAGAGCGTTGCTGGAATTACAGCGATAATTACTGAGTATCCGGACAATTTTAGCAGAAAAATAGCATACATTTAGCTGTTATCCAATCTGTTAAAAATGAACATTTT
>CASBQC010000435.1 GCA_949127805.1 Nostocales cyanobacterium PMM_0081 | reverse complement strand
GTCCCCCTGTCCCAATTTAATGTGTATTTTTCTCTGACGACATAAGTAATCGCCACTATAAATAAAAAATTGTTTGTTATAATCAAAACATTAGGGTAAATACGTATAAATACAAATATCTTACCTAAAAGCAAGATATTTGTATCAAGTGATTTTTATTTGAAAAACAGAGCAGTCTACCGACCAATATTTTCAGTAGTTCTTTATCAGAGCAAAGCACTCTACCAACGATCTAAGTAAGTAGGCATGATTAAACATATTCTTCGTCAACTGCTCAATTGCAAGGCTTTCAAGGGCTGAGAGCCGCTTACTACTAAGGAGCGCGTTTATTTACGGTTATCTACTTACAAATCAATTTAGACCTGGACACGGATAAAACGACTGAAATTTGGAGTCAAGAGCTTCAAAAGCTGTTTAGCAAATAAACTCTTTTGAGAAGAAATTACGAATTGAATATAAAGATTTGATGAAAATGAGAAAAAGAGCTTGGCATGTGTTCCGTATATTTACTAATGTGAACGAGTCGCCTACTTGAGACGAACTCCTGAATAGGAGTTGTAGCCTAACTATGAAACTAAGTTCGGTTTTTGTTACTAGTTTGTCTGTTGCTGTTACTGCTTTAACAGCGCTTGGTTTCTCCAGTCAAGCTCAAGCTCTAACTTTTTCAGGGAACTCGAGTGGTATATGGGGAGAACCTACTCCAGGAAGCATGAATACCGATCCTATGTATTCAGCCCCAGGTAGTAATTTATTTAGCTGGGGAGATCCTGATGACTTTGGCACGGGTCCAAATCAACTTATTTTTGCGGGAAATACTTTTTCTAGTGAAATGGGTTCTCTATTTAAGATAGGTGATTTGACTTACTTCAATGGATCGGTAACTCCAGGTACAAGCGTTGATTTTGTACCTTTAAATCTCCATGTATCATTTGGCGATCGCCTTAATGTTAGTGAAGTTTTTAACTTCAACTTTCACTTAGTTAATACACCCAACGATTCACCGAATCCTGCGGATAACGCAGATTATTTATACGTGGGTAAAAACTTTGGCAATCGCAATTTTACCTTTGCTGACAAGAAATATACACTCTCGCTAACTGGGTTCAGAGAAACGGGAAGCACTACTGATGTCAGCGAGTTTCGAGTTCTTGAAGGAAAAGGAACCACAGCAGCTATTTTTGCTAAAATCACTGAGGTTCCATCAGCAAAAACGATTCCCGAACCTGGGGCTATTGCTGGTTTGTCCCTCTTAGGCATCTACCTGATTTCCCGCCGGAAATTCGCAAATGGCTAAATTTTCGGGAAAATTGAATACACAAAACAAGATTGGCACTCTCTGATTTTTTCAGTCTGAGAGTGCCAATTTATGTCTGAAACTGACCCAATTGAGAGTTATTTTACTCGACTAGTGAAGTGGAAGCACTCTCAGTGGATGGAGGGACGCTGGGTAACTCAAGGCAGTATCCCGCACCATATACGGTCTTGATGTAGCGCGGATGGCGGGGGTCTGGTTCTAGCTTAGTTCTCAGATGGCGGATATGCACTCGAATCGTTTCAATGTCATCATCTGGATCGTAGCCCCAGACTTCCCGAAGGATTTCGCTAGGAGAAACTGTCTGTCCGTGACGTTGCAATAAACAGTGAAGTAACTCAAATTCCAAGTGAGTCAGTTTCACAGTGTCATGGAACCATATCGCCTCAAATCTTTCTGGAACGAGGGTCAGTTGTCCATAATTGAGAATTTCGCTGTGCTTGGCAGCTTGGGGAATGCGGTCGGTACGGCGTAATAATGCTCGTACTCGCGCCAGCATTTCTTCAACTTCAAAGGGCTTGGTGAGGTAGTCATCCGCGCCGGCATTGAAGCCTTCTACTTTATCTTGAGTCTGGCTTAAAGCCGTCAACATCAACACGGGAATTTCAGAGGTGCGATCGTCCCGTCGCAGGCGTTGGCAAACGGTAAATCCATCTACTCTAGGCAACATCAGATCGAGCATAATCAAGTCTGGTTGCAGCTGGAGAGCCAGCGCTTGACCTTTGATGCCGTCTTCAGCTTGGCTGACATCGTAGCCAGCCATTTCCAAGTTGACGGCTACAAGTTCGGAAATCGCTGGGTCATCGTCTATGACAAGAATCCTCGGCATTCGGAAAAATTTACTACTACTAGTTAAGGATAATTAAGAATCTTTGGGAGATACAAAGATTGCTTAACTGATTATAAAAAAGATTTTAAATCTAAAATAAACATTAAGACTAAAGTACATTAAAATCCATATACTATGTGTTACGCTGCCTACAATCCGCCTCGATTTTTGCAAAACGGTGTCGCAATGACCGTATATGCAGCTTTGTGGGGCAGACGTTATTGGGAAACTACTGCTCAAGACCCTGAACCACCTTATGAAGAAAAAATATTTACAGGTGGACAAGGTGTACCAATTTATGGCTTGGTTGCGATACCAAAAAACGCTCATAGCACAATTGTTGCTACTTACGGCATTACAGGTGAGTTAGAAAGAGAATGGTTTTTGAGAGTGCTGGGACGCAAAGCATATGCTCAAGGATACGCTGTAGTGTTGTTTGATTGGCGGGCACACGGCAAAACAGCAGAATTATCGCCGACTTTGACCAGCGATGGTTTGTATGAAGGGGAAGATTTTGTTCGTATAGCGGCGGCTGCTAAGGCTATGGGATGCCCTGGAAAATTTTGGTTTACGGGATATTCTCTAGGAGGACAACTGGTGTTATGGGCGCTCAAAGCCGCTGTAGAATTAACTAGAGGAAATAATGATTTAGGGATAACAGAAAGTGAGATTGGCGGTGGTGCGGTAATTTGTCCGAGTTTGGATTCTTTGCGATCGCTTACTTATCTAGTTAGACAACCCGTTGGTAAATATCTTGAAGCTCGTATGGCACGCAATTTAAAAACACTCGCATGGCGAATCCACGATCTGCATCCCGAAACCATTGATGCAGCAGCCATTGAACGCGCTAGCAGCGTTTGGGGTTTTGATGAAGAATTGGTAATCGAGCGATTGGGTTTTCCCACCGTTGAAGCTTATTACAAAGCAAGCAGCGCTTTACAACTGCTGCCAAAGTTAGAAAAACCAACTTTGATTATATACGCCCAAGACGATCCATTTTTTCACCCAGCGATCGTCCCAGAATTAGAAGCCGCTTGTGAGGATAACCCGATGATAGATTTGATACTTACTCCTCACGGTGGTCATGTAGGCTATTTGAGTAGTAAAGAAGGACAGCGGCAAGCACAAGACCCAGACCCGTGGTGGGCTTGGAATCGGACTTTAGAATGGCTGGGGGAGAGGAGTGGGAGACGGGGGGACAAGGGGACAGGG
>CASBQC010000434.1 GCA_949127805.1 Nostocales cyanobacterium PMM_0081 | reverse complement strand
TTTGACGATATATAGGACTGATATCATGTCTGTTTAATTGACATGAATAAAAAAATCCTAAATCCTTGTAGAGACGTAGCACTGCTACGTCTCTACATGATATGTAATCTACCAGAAATGATATTATCATCTTCGGTAGATTAATTCCTATAGGAAGTTTAACTTGGAATGGGACTTCCGCCTTACTTAATTACTCCTCGAAATTGATCACAGCCGATGGGCTGGATATCGCCAAAAATAGCCCCAGTAAAATCACAGAAAATGCCAACAAGTTGAGCCAATCTAATGTTTCTCCAAAGATCCCCCATGCAAAGATACTGCTCAAAATGGGATCGAGCAGGAAAAGTAGGGCAACGAAGGATGCAGATAATTGTTTGAGACTATATATTACCAAAAAATTGCTTAAAACAGTCACAATCCCCAAAGTCCCTACGGATATCCACCCCTGGGATGATATTGGGAATAGTTGCTCATGATTGATTAAGGCAAGTGGTAGAGCCACTAGAATCCCTAAACTGTAACACCATTCGATTATGGTGTTAGTGCTGACATGATATCTCAGTCTTTCTACACTCATTAAATACGCCGCAAATGCCACACTAGAAAATAGGGACAAAATATCTCCTTGGATTTTGTCTAGATCAAATTGCAGGTCATGAAATCCCAGCGCAATAATTCCCCCTATAGCGATCGCTGTCCCCACCAAGAAGGTGCGATGAAAGCGCTGCTTGAAGAAGAACCATCCTGCTGCTGTTGTAAACAAGGGGGACAAATTATGAATCAAGGCAGAGTTAGCAACGCTCGTCTGAGTGAGTGACCAAGACCATAAAACCATCATGGTGACTACAAATAATCCTGTTGCTAACAATAGGAATACTGTCTGACTCTTATAGGATACTTGCAGAGATATCTGCTCATCCAGTTGAATCGACAGATTTTGAGATTTAATTAATAAGCGGTGTCCAGTCCGCAACCCATTCCATAAGACTAAGATTGCTGTTGCTATCCAGAGTCGGTTAAACACGAGGGCATCTGGTCCCACTTCCATCTGGCACCATCGCATCACTATTGGCAGTAAGGCACCAGCTGCTAAAGCTACTAACATGGCAGCGATCGCCAGAAAATTTGATTGTTTTGTTAAAGTCTGCGGAGATGCCTCTAGTTGAGATATCTCTAGCTGGTCAACCATTAGTTAATTCTTTACAAGTATGTGGATATTATATTAGAGTACCCGGAACGATTAGGCAACTCAAAATACGCCGGCTGATTGACCCATATCGTTAGTGATTTTCGCACTTGCACCAGCTTTAATTAAAGATTTAACGATTTTGAAGTGACCGTTTTTCAAAGCGTTCGAGTTCTGGATTTTCTTTCCAAGGAGTTACCTAATATTGAGGAACCATTTTATTCGTGTCTTCAATTATCAAATAGTCTCCACTTTGTAAACCGTTGTTGTGAAATATTCAAAAATTTTCACCCATTGGCATGACAACCTTCTCACACCAACCAGGGATGGGGGAAGGTCGCAAGTAAATCTGGGGTAAAAACTGCACTGATTGTATCACACTCTTCCTGAAAAAATTAATCCGAGAGTCTGCATATAATCAGGACTGGGAGAAAAATATTTTGGCGTTCTACCAATTGAAGTATGAATCCGCATGTAGAGACTAAGCTGCTACCAATACGGTTCGGATAATGTTTTTTGATGAAAATTATAGATCACAAAGACCTGGCTCTTAACCGAACCGTATTGAAGCTGCTACGTCTCTACATGTTTAAAATAAGTACCAAAAATCCTTAACACGTCCGCGTATTGATATGTAATATGCACAATGAAAATTTGATACATTAAGTAAGTCGGCGTTAAAAAATTAACCTATGTAACGAAGTATCAAGCCAGTAAAAAGCTTATAAATAAATGGTTCCAGGGTTTTTATAAAACTCAACATACCTTTGTTGTCGGTGGTGCGCGTAACTCTTGTGAGCGCTATCGTCCCGCTGCTAGGGAAGCCCAATCACCAGATACAAGTACAATACACATTGGTTTTCGTCTAGTGAAAAATCTATAATACAATACCGTCTAGAGACGTAGCACTTGGTAGTCTCTACAGGTCTAAAATCAGTACCAAAATCCTTAAGACCAAGGGTATTAGACGAGAGCGTTGCTTGAAACCCTTGTAGAGACGGCGATTCCCAAGCGTCTTTACGTTTGTACAGATTATTGTAAGGGCACAACAGTGTTGTGCCCCTACCTGTGTACCTCCTAAGGAAAGAAAAACGCTATAAGTACTTGGACAGAATTAATTACACAATGTCATTGCGAATGAAGCAATTCGCTTGCGGTTATATCAAGTTCCAGATGAATAGTTAAAATCTGCAATGCCAAAAAAATATCCCTCCTAAGAAGGGGGATATAGGGGAGATATTTAAGCTTTTAAGCCATCAATTAACGGAAATTGCCGGGATTCAGCTTTTGCGGATTGCCTTGACGACGTGCTACACCATTCCGCAAACCAGTAGCTGTACCACCATCTTTGGGGTCAAGGAATGGTTTGAGATTGATTCCGGCTTTAGAAGATGCGAGATTATTAGTGCGACTGTTGCCACTACCGAGAAGTGTCCGACCTAAGTTGTATAAATCATTCGTTCCGTTACCACGACTAGTGTAAGTGTTGACGGCTGTGGTATATTGTCCATTGTCGGCGGAAACGAGATTTTGGAAAACGTTGTTGCGTACAGTGTAGGCATCTTTTCCAGGAGGTACTGTCAGGACAATTCGACAAGATGGATTAGCTTCGGTGGTGACGCAGATTGTGTTCTGGCTGTTTTCTACGGCTGTTTGCAGTTCTAATAAGCCATCTTGACGGTATGATTCTAAACGACTGGCGATCGCATTACAACGAGCTTGGGAATTCCAACCACCACCTAAAGCTCCCGGTGCTGCCCACGGAAAATATTGGTTTGGTTGACTTTGGGGTTGATACATTACGGTATACTGACCATTTTCGGGCTGACAGCTAAACCGAGCAATGTTATTAACGCTGGGATAATTTGGTATATCTCTTGAGTTGTCTACTGGTCTGGATGTACCATTAGATGGTATTGAACCACCTGTTGATGTTGTGGGTACGACAACGCCATCGGAAGTAGTTGTGGTGGTTCTGGTAGTTGTGTTATTGTATTGAGCAAATGCTGCGGTATTGCCCAGCAAGAGCGATAAACTCAAACTGCCAAAAAATAGAAATTTAAAGGTTTTTGATGACATAAATCATCCTCAACAGAACAGTGGTTAGGGAGTTGATAGTTCAAATGACGAAGAATTTATTTTTTTGATTCATCATTTGGCTTCTTTTTTTGGTCTTCACGTTCTTTTTTCTCTTTGAGTAGTTGCTTCACACGTTCTTTAATTTGCTGGTGACGCTCTACTCCTTCATAAGCATAACGGTTATAGCCAGTGTCAGAAATTAAGCTTTCTAAATAAGTAACTCGCTCAGAACCACCTGGGTGAGAAGATAACCAAGTGGGTGGAGTATTTTTTTGTTGTTTTTGTAGCGTCGCCATTAAGTTACGCAAACCATCAGAAGCATAGCCGCTAGTAGCTATCAAGCGTGTACCGAGGTTATCTGCTTGACGTTCCATATCACGGTTGTAGCTAAGTCCAAAGAGTTGACCGATGGTGCCGCCAAGTGGTAAATATTGGGTGACGTTGGAAATTAAATTGCCTTGGGTGACTAGTTGAAAGCCGTGGGAAAGGACGACGTGTGATAATTCGTGACCGATTAACCCGGCTAATTCTGCCTCAGAATTTGCTTTAGCGATCGCACCCGCATTAATGAAGATTTTGCCTCCAGGTAGCGCAAAGGCATTAAGGTCTTTCTCTGGAATCACGAAGAACTCGTATTTAAACTCTTCCCTTCCCGATACCTTAACTAGTTTCTGTCCGATTTCATCAACGTATTTTAAAACAGTTTCGTCGTTAATTAATTTAAGTTGTTTTTTTGCTTGCTTGGCTACAGATTCTCCAACAGAGCCTTCACCTTGTAGCAACAGTATGGTAGAATCAAGAGCAGAGAACGGACCGAGAAGGCTGCCAGTGAGAGCGTAACCTAATGCACCAGTTATAATGTTGGCGATGGTGTTACCTCTAACTTGGGCACGAATATGCGATTTATAACGTTTGAGATTGTCGTCAGCTAGTTTTTTAAACTCTGCTGCCTGGGGATGGTTAGGGTTGAGAATCCCAAATTGACGCGCTGCTAAAGAAGCTTCAATCCATTTTTCCGCTTCTGCAAGTGCTGCAACTCTAGCTTTAATTAAGTCTGGTTGATTCGGATACAGTGTTGCAGCTCTATCTAATACAGCTAGTGCTTTTTTCTCATCATTGTATTGTTTGAGAATTTCAGCGTATTTGATATGACCAGGAATAAATTCGGGAACTTGCTCAACTAATAGTTGCAGTGGTACTAATGTTCTAGTTTGCAGCTTAGTTACTATTCCGGCTTCAGCTTCCCGCCAGTATACCTTACCTGCTGGGGAAAGTTGTGCTGGATCGATTATTGCAGGTTTGCGTTCTTGATTCTTTAATTTTGTCGTGAAAGGTGCTTTCGCAAGACGATACATTTTTTCGGCTTCTGGGAGATTTCCCGCAAGATAAAGCTTATCTCCTTCCATGAGTTTTTGCCGACGAGCGAGTTCTTCGGGAGTGGGTGGGGGTTCTGCTGGGTCAGATGGCTTTTTGTCGGTGGTTTCAGGTTCTGATGGCTTTTTCTCAGTTGCTTCTGGAGTGCTTGCGGGTTTTTCGGCTTCAGTAGCTTCAATCGCAGGTGGTTGTTGTGCGGGAACGGGTGAAATAGGTTGCGTCAGGATAATCAATATTGATGTACCCAATGACAGCAGTACCCAATTGCAAGCTATTAGTAGAGACTTCCAGCGTCGTTTCATGGTGATGTCAACCTATACCTTGATGCTTCTTTGTTTAAATGTATGAGGATTGACATCAATATGTATAGTGCGATCGCTATTGTTTTACAAAATGAAGTTCGCATTTTTATTGCAACGCAACCAAAAAAATTGAAAAGTCCCAAGACTGATTTTAAAAGTATTAGGCGATCGCCTAACGCCGGATTAAGAAACGAACCGCAGAGTACGCAGAGGACGCAGAGGAGTAGGAGAGAGTTTTTATGCTTATTCTTGAGGATTCGGCGATCGCTTGATTTTCAGATTCTCGCTAGCGATTAACTTTTAGGATAATCAAGTACATTAGTGTCAAGATATACAGCAGCATGTGGATAAATTCATAGGTTCCTTGCGCTGAGTACGCATCACCGGGTTTTGTCTATTGAATATAGGATCAACTTTAACCACGCATGATTGCATCCAATAATAAACCTGCATCAAAACGAACGGGATCTGTGCAAGGTAGGTTAGTTTCTGATTTTACTTGAGCGATCGCGCTTTGTTTTACAAGGCAAATTAAGAGTAAAGTCTATGATCTGGATCTAACCAAACAATGTAAAAGATGTTTTCGATAAAGAATCCATGAACTCTACCATGCTCGTTTGATGAAAGTTGAAACTGATATGGTGTATCTACCAGCTGCTCTTCATTAGGAAGACCAAAGCAAGTTTCAGTAGTTTTATCGCAGTCTATTGTATGACATCGCAAACGTTTGGCATTTATAACAGTAATTTCATTAACTGTCATACTTGACAAGTCACGGAGTCTCTGAATTAGCGCTTCTAAATATCGTGCATTTTTATTGCTAATCAAAAACTTCTCGTTGTCGTCTTTGAAATACCTGTAGGAAAAACTAATTCCTTGGGGATACCTTATTTTTGTAGGTTTTATCCTAGATGAAGGTGGAGTCTGTTTTGATTCAAGCTTCTTGATTTTCTTCTGCTTCGGCACGAGTTTTGTAATACTCTTTCATTGATGCTTTAGAAATTACGAAGCTGCAAGGTGCATCCAAAGAAAGATTTCCTCTAGCTTGAATCCAAGGATCTTCATGATGAGTCATCTGCTCTAGTTCAAAAGCATCACACCCAAAATAGACTTCTGTCAATTCTTCCAAGAAATCTTGAATTTCTTCAGAAAAATCTGGTGATGAAACATCCTTTAAGATTGGTTTCCAGCCAAAGTTTTTATATTCCCGATATAACTCAGGAATAACAGGTCCATGAATCCATGCTTCAAAATCTTCATCAAACAGAGGTTGTCCATAAAGAGCAAGATACCAAGCTTGAGCATAATAAACAAGTTTTTGCAGTTTCAAGTTGCTGATATAGGAACCTGTTTCGTTAGCTAGCCAGATAAAGTAATCAGCGATCGCTGTTGCTGTAATATGAGCCATAATTCACCTATCGACGCTTGCTCAAAACCTCTACAAATTCGACACGCTGATCAAAGCTTCCTAGTATTATCGTACTATTTTTCTCTAAGTTATTCAGCAGATAATTAACCGCGCATGATTGCATCCAATAATAAACCAGCATCAAAACGAATTGCATCTGTGCAAGGTAGCTTAGTTTCTGATTTTACTTGAGCGATCGCTTCTTTTGCTGCTGACTCATCTAAATGCCCTGTATTCAGTGCTACACCCACCACAGGCACAGATGCAAAAGCACCACCTGCACTAGCAACCATTTCATACAGCTTAATCACCTCTGATAAAGCCGGAATTGGTACATTATCCATCACATGAGTTTGTCCGGCACGATGTACTAGTATCATTTGCGTTGGTTGCGAACCGCGTATCAAGGGCAATGTTGCCGTCGAACCCGGGTGTAATAGCGAACCTTGTCCTTCTATGTGCAAAATGTCGTAATTTTTCCCAAAGCGCATCACCATCTGTTCCACAGCACCGGCGGCAAAGTCTACCCGCACGGCATCTAATGCTACACCATCACCTTCTAACATCAAACCAGTTTGCCCGGTTGGGAGAAACTTAGAACGCCAATTTCGCAAACGTGAAGCCCAATGTAATTCTATGCTTGTAGACATTTTACCGACTGCCATATCAGTTCCCACCGTCAAGACTCGACGACAAGGAAGAGTGCGTGCCAAACCAGTAGCAACACTTAAATTTGGTGGTTCTTTTCGTACATCCCAAATTAATTGTCCTGGTTTCAGCAGTGCTTTTAAATCTGGTATATTTGCCAATGGTGTATGCAAACCGTTTACCAATGACATGCCGGCAGTTAAGGCATCTTTGATATCATGCCAATAATCATCTGGTAATATACCACCTTTGGGGGCAATACCAATTACCAAAACTTCCGGTTGATATTGTAATGCAGCGGCAACTGATGCGACAATTGGGACATCACGCTTGATGAGGGTTAATTCCCTTAAAGATTGCCCTGCACAAGTGCGATCGATAACGGCGACAATTGGAGCTTCACTGTAGCGTAAAAGTGACAGCCCTGTTTTGCCATGAGTTCCTTTGATTTGGTCATGGAGCAGAATCGCTATCCGTTGATTAAGCGCTAAACGCACTGTGTTGTACCCCCAAACCTGGTAAATCGTTCGGTAAAATTTTTCCCTCAAGAGCGATCGCACCCGTGAAGGGGTCATCAATTAAGTTAAGATGACTGTCTAAGTCTAAATAATCAGCTAATGGTGCAAGCTGTGCTGCTGCGGTATTCGCTAACGTGCTGTCAGAATAACACCCAAACATGACCTGCAACCCTAAGGCACGCGCTGTATGTACCATCCGCATCGCTTCAGTTAAACCACCTGATTTCATCAGTTTGATATTAATGCCATCTACACAGTCTGCCAGATGAGGAATATCAGCGCTAGTAAAGCAACTTTCATCAACAAAGATTGGTAAAGGCGATCGCTTCTTCAGTTCTGGTAAACTTTTTTCTTCCCCTCGTCCAAGTGGTTGTTCCACATACTTTACACCCAAATCAGCCAGGAAGATGCACATTTGTTCAGCATCTGACAAACTCCAACCTCCATTTGCATCAACGTACAATTCTAAATCGGGTGCTTCTTCCCGCACTGCCATCAGCATTTTTTGATCGCAAGTAATGCCATTGGGATTACCCAACTTAACTTTTAAAATACGGACATCAGTAAATTGTAACCAGTCTCGCGCCCTTGCTCTTGCTCCTTCAGGCGTATTAATGCCAATTGTCACCGAAGTGGGTACAATGGCGTTTTTGTCAAGTCCCCACAGTTGCCACAATGGTAATTTTACATATTTGCCGAGCCAATCGTGCATCGCCACATCCAGCGCTGCTTTGGCTGAGGAAGGAATACCGAGTTTGGTTAATATTTGTTCAATTAGCGATCGCTCCAAAGGATTGTATGCTTGCAATATTGGTGCAACTTGCTGCAAAGCATCTTTAATTATTGTTGTTGATTGTTCGCTGTCGCCTACACTAAACGGTGATGCTTCCCCCCAACCTTCGATACCATCTTGGGAAATTTTTACCCAGACATTCGTCGTCTGTGCCGTTGTCCCACGAGCGATCGTCAAGGGAAAGCGTTTATTAACAGTAAAGGTTTTTACCTTAATTTCCATGATTATGCTTAACATTAAGCAAACGTAAAAAACAGTGTAAGTGCAAAATTTCAATTACATAATGTATCTGTTATACTTTTTTACAAATCTTTACTAAAATTATGAGAAAGTGGAAAATTTTGCACTCCAAAATGGTCTTAGATAATCCTTGGTGCAGAGTTAGACAAGATGAAATAGAATTACCCAATGGAAAAATTCTCGATGATTTTTTTGTCATTGTTAGACCAGAAATTGCCTTAGTTTTACCAATCACCAATAACCAAGAAATTGTATTCGTGCGTCAATATCGACATGGTGTAGGTGAAATATTATTAGAAATTGTGATTTGTTAAATGTCGTTTTATACTGATTAGTTAGAAAGTGATTTTAAATGTAACTATTTCATTATGTACGAATAAACCAGTCAACAGGTTGGCGTAGTTGGGGCAGCAGATGTTGTTTCACCCAATCAGTCTTGCTATTAAACATATTTATGGGGAAAGCTCCTGATTTAAGTTGAATACTCTGATCCATTGGAACGCGCCAGAAGTATCAAACGTGCAATTCCATTCACTACGCCCAAAACCGCACACACACTGAGCCAAAGCATCAGATCGAGCATAGATCGAAACAGCAGTACATATCCAAAGAATCGATCAAACACCAATGCGAATAGCCAAGGCAATACGAGTAGGAAAAACGCTGGCAAGAATGTGCAGCCAATCCCTAACCAGACCCGCCACAATGGAGTTCTACGAATCGCCTGTTTCCATTGCGGTAAGTAAAGCAAACTGCGGATTGCCAGCATTACACCTATAAACATTAACAGTGCGATCGCTATACCCCACAAGGTTATTGAGAACCCACCTGCGGCAGGCTGCCCATCCTTTAGCAATTGAATCAGTCCAGTTTTGATTTGCGGAAATGCCGCAGTTAACGGCCACGCATTGATGTTGTAAAGTAGCGCAATTCCATACTTTTCCTTCGGCAACAGCACAACCTCCGTATAGAATGTAGACAAAACTCCATTGTGTTCGATCGCTGGTTCACCGTTCTCGCTGCCCTTAAACCAACCCATGCCATAGGAACTACCGATGGTTTTGGGTGGAGTGTGCATCAGCGCCACACTACTTTGGGAAAGCA